>JAJYBT010000335.1 GCA_021778875.1 Acidobacteriota bacterium
GTCCAGCGGCTGATCGGGATGGAGACACGGAATGGGATGGCCGGCCAGGACAGAGACCAGGCTCTGGCTTCCCTTCCCTTCGCGGATCAGGCGGTCCAGCTCCTCCCGCGTGATTCCGCTCCAGTCGCCGGGCTTGAGGCGGACGAGCAGGACCGGATAGCCGCCGTTCTTCAGGATCTCGTGCGCCCGGTCGATTCGCTCCTCGCCCTCCAGGACGGGATCGGAGGAGACGTGCATGGCGTCTTCCACACGGAGAATATTCTCTTCGCGCAACTCTTCCATGGAGGGTAGTTCGAGACCGTCCTGCCGTGTGAGAACGTCAAAGATGGGGGTTGGCTGCAGGGCGCGCGAGATGACGTAGGCGAAGGTGTTCGCCACGATGACGGGAACGATGATGGAGTAGTTGCCGCTGACCTCAAGCACCATGAAGACCGAGGTCATGGGAGCACGGAGAAAGCCGGCAAACAGCACGCCCATGCCCACCAGCGCGTAGGTGCCGGGTGACCAGTGCAGATGCGGCAGCAGGGCATGCTCCGCGCCGCCCACCGCCGCGCCGAGCATGGCGCCGATGAAGAGGGTGGGAGCAAACATGCCTCCGGGGGTGCCGCTGACAAACGAAAGGAGCGTCGCCACAATCTTGAGCCCTGCCAGGATGGCGAGGAACTGCCAGGTGAACTGGCCGTGCATGGCCTCATCCATGTACTCGTAGCCCGCACCCATGACCTGCGGCGCGCCGAGGACGGCGATGATGCCGATGAGAAGTCCGGCGGCGGCGGGCTGAAGATACTGCGTCCACTGCGGAAGGTCGCGGAAGCGGGGCCGGAGCGCGCCGATGCCGCTGGCGAAGGCGACGGAGGCACATCCGCCGACGATGCCGAGGATGGCGTAGGCGATCAGCTCCGAGGGACGCCGCAGCTCCACGGGCGGGATGCGGAAGAGCGACTCCGATCCGAGGAACGAGCGCATGACGACCACGCTGGAGACGGCGGAGAGCACCACCGAGCCGAGAATGCCTGCGGTCCAGCGGCCAATGACCTCCTCAATGACAAAGAGCACGGCCGATATGGGCGCATTGAAGGCGGCGGCAAGGCCGGCAGCCGCTCCAACGGGAGCGATGAGGCGCATGCGGTCCCGGGAGAGCTTCATGCGCCGGCCGATCAGCGAGGCAAGGCTGGCGCCGATCTGCAGCGAGGGGTCCTCCGGGCCGAGCGAGTGACCGGAACCGATGGCCAGCGAGGCGGTGAGGAACTTGCCGATCGCGGTGCGGAAGGGGATGTAACCGTTGTAGATGTAAAGCGCCGCCTTGGTCTGGTTGACGCCGCTGCCGCGCGCCAGCGGAAAGACATGAATGGTGATAACGGCGATGACCAGCCCGGCGATGGTGGGCGCCAGAAGAAGCCGCCACGTGGACAGCTCCGCGCCCGACCCGAGCAGGTAGATGCGCCACCAGTCAATGGCAAAGCGAAAGCAGACGACCGCGAGCCCGGAGAAGATGCCGATGAAGACAGAGAGGATCAGGAAGAAGCGGTCTTCGCGGAAGAGCGAGCGCAGCAGCGCTGCAGGTGTGCGTTCGTGCTCGGGTGCTGCCGGGCTGCCCGGGGCGTCTTCTACGATCGTCTCTGCCTGTGCATTCGATAACGGGCCCACGTCAGTTCCCCTCGTGTAGTTTGGCAATTAACAGCAGCGCCGAGTCCGTCTCAGTGGGCGTGCCGCACCACTCGCTGGCCTGGCGCTCCACGCTGAAGACAAGGTCCATGGCGGTGTTCACCAGATCCGGGTCGCGGCGCAGGCCGCTCTCAGTGATTTGCGGCTTCAGCTTCTCCCAGGCTCCGGCCAGGTCCTGCTGCGGGTTTCCCGGCGAGACATAGCTCGCCGCCGCCGGGCAGGACTGGATGCGCTGGCCCGCGGCGCCGAAAAGTTCGATGACGTTGCGGTTCCGCTGCGCCACGGGAATCCGCGGGCGGAATGGATCCAGCTGTAGGACAAGCTCGGTGAGGCGGAGCCGGCCACGGCTTTCGGCGTCGTTGGGCGCGGCAGCCGCGGCACGCTCCAGGTAGCGCTGCGCAACCAGGTAGTCGCCCAGCTCAAACGCGGCCGCGCCCGCGCCGGCCAGCGCCTGCGCATCGTGCGGACGGACTTTGAGGCTGCTGCGATAGGCTTCCAGCGCATGCTGGTAGTCTTCGGCCTCAAGGAAGAGCGCGCCGATACGGGCCTGCACAGCAGGATCGTCACCGGAGGAAGCCTCCAGGGAGATGAGCTCGGACTGAGCCTGCGCCCGGGACTTGATCCTGAGGAGGTATCCGATCAATTCCAGTCGCGCGTTACGTTCCTGGGACTGCTGATCTCCGGACCAGTTGGCGTAGATGGCATTGTGATAGTAACGCAAAGCCTGCTCTGTGTCTCCGGCGCCGGACGCGATGCGCGCCAGTTCCAGATTGACCAGGCCGTTCTCGGGCTTCTGGCTCCAGAGGTTGATGAGGTAGGAGTAGGCCTCGCTGGTGAGGTGCTGACCAAGCAGGGCCTGGGCCAGGCCAAGCTGATAGTAGAAATTGCCGCGAGAATAACGCAGAGCCGCGCGAAACTCGGCGTCGGCGTCTTTGTAGTGTCCTGCGTTCAGGTCCGTATTGCCGCGGATGGACCACCGGATCGCCAGGGCGTTCTGCTGGGCGTAAAAGATGCGGGAGACAACGGTGACGGCAAGGAACAGGACGACGGTGAGGCCTGTCAACACGATCAGTGTGACGACCTCGTGCCTGAGATAGCGCGAAACGTGCATTTGTGCGAGTCTCTTTCGCATTCCTTCTCCGTTAGCCTGAACAGAATCGCACGTGCCGCGATTCTGCCCTGCCCGTCAAGACCCGGAGCCGCCAAGGGCCCGTGCCACAAGAAGCCAACCGACGCGCTTACTGCGGTGGCTGCATGTTGTAGAGAAACACCGCTCGAAGCTCCAGATACGGCCCATGGAACTCCCGGGGAAGAGGCGGATAGTTGGAGCCGGTAATCGCGCCCCAGGCCGCGCGGTCCAACCCGGTGTCTCCGGAACGGCCTTCCAGAACCATGCTACCGTCCATGACGCGGCCATTGGGCATCACCTTGAACCGGATGACGACAGCGCCGGACTTGGAGATGGGCGGATTCACTTCATCGGGAATCAGCGGGTCCCAGGTGTGCTCGGTTTCGCGGTGCCAGCGCATGAGCCAGGAGCTGAAGTCCACGCCCTGCGTGTCTGAAAGGACCTCGACGCCGCCGGTTCCGGCGCCGGGATGACGCGAGAGGCCCGTGCCGGAGGGCAGGTTGCTGCCGGAGTCGTAGCCGCGGCTGCGCGCGGCATTGCGCATGGCATCGCGCAACTGCTCGGCGGGATTCATGGAGCCCATGGCGAAGTTGGGCCGGGCGGGCACGGCGGCGGGCTTGGGCGCCTCAAGCTGCGACTGAGACTGCGGATTGGGCGGAATGGGCGGCGGCTGCACGGCCTGCTGCTCAGGCTGCTTGGCCGGCTCAGGCGGCGGAGGCGGCATCTGCTTGTTGATGTCCTCCAGCGTCTTTTTGTCGATGGTGGGCGGCTTTTCGCGTGCCGTCTTCGGCTTTGCCTTGGGCTGGATCTGGCGCAGCGCGTCGGGCGGCAGGTCAAGATAGCTCAGGTCCTTGCGCTGCTTGATGGCGTCAAAAGGATCGATGACCGGCGGCACCCGGAAGACGTACTTGGGAATCCAGGTAATGGCCGACAACAGCATCAGGTGGACGAGGATGGCGATCCAGATGCCTTCGCGGAGGCGCGCCCAGCGGCGCTCGTCCTCGAGCTCGCTGATCATCTGCAGCAGCTCGTGGGTATCGTAATCCACCCAGCGCGAACGCGAGTAGGCGGGGCGATCCGCTTCGTTGTCGGCGGGCTCCGGCCTTCCAGCTTCCGTTTCGGAAGGCTCTCCTGTGGGCTCGTCTGGCTCGTTCAGAGTGGTTTGTTCTTCGCTGGTGGGCATTCTTCCGGCACGAGTCGCAGGGAAACGTTCCGCCCCGTGACTCTGTTTCGAATCCTTCCTCTCTATTCTCTCATTCCCGGCGGAACAGGCAAAACATTCCTTGCCAGTCGCCGGACCGTACAATAGTTCTTTTGGAATGGACGCATCAGCAGCCGGAAAGGGTACCGTTTGAAGCAGCTTTTTACAGGACTTATGGCCAGATGGAAGGCGGTTTTGCTGCCCTTGCTGGCCAAACTGGGATTCTGGGGCGTGGGCGCGGTGGCACTGCTGGACTCCTCCTCCATCCCCGTACCGATGGACCTGATTCTGGCGGGCTATGTGTGGGGCGACAAGAGCCGGTTCTGGCTGTATTGCCTGCTGGCGGCCGCCGGCTCGGCAATCGGCGGGCTGGTGCCCTACGGCATAGGCCGGGCGGGCGGCGAGCTGTTTCTGCTGAAGCGCGTGAATCGCCAGCGCTTTGAGCAGTTGCGCGACCGGTTTGAGAGGCAGGAGTTTCTGGCGGTGATGATCCCGTCGATGATGCCGCCGCCGACGCCGTGGAAGGTGTTTGTGTTTGCAGCGGGCGTGTTTGAAATGCGCGTGGTGCCGTACATGCTGGCGGTCTTCTGCGGCAGGACGGTTCGCTGGCTGCTGCTGTCTCTGCTGGTGCTGAAACTGGGGCCGCGCGCAGTGGATATTGTCGCGCATCACGCGCTGACGGCGCTCATCCTGGTGAGCGGACTGGTGGTGCTGGGAGTGGCGGGATGGTGGCTTGAGAGACTCCAGTGCAA
>JAJYBT010000336.1 GCA_021778875.1 Acidobacteriota bacterium
GATAACGGATTAAAACGTGCGCTTTATAACACGTACGATATTACATCCCACCTCCGCACGGGAAACAACGCAGTGGGCGTGATTCTCGGCAATGGCTGGTACAACCAGCGAGCACGCCGGGTGGAGGGCTGGATGTGGTATGGCCAGCCGCGACTCATGTTGCAACTGCGAATCGAATATGCCGATGGAACTGTCATGCTCATGGGTACCACCCCGCAGTGGAAAGTCGCCACCGGACCGATACTTCAGGATGCCATTTTTACAGGTGAAACCTATGATGCTCGGCGGGAAATGCCGACCTGGTGCCAGGCGGATTTTGATGATTCGGCCTGGTCCTCAGCCAGAACTTTTACTGCGCCAGGTGGTCCGTTGCAGGCGCAGAACTGCCCGTTTGATCGCGTTGTCGAGACTCTGGCGGTAACCGCACTGGTCCGGCCGGTTCGTGGGTTGGAAGCTCAGATATTTCAGCCCAAGCCCGGTCTTTATGGCTTCGATTGCGGCCGGAATTTTGCGGGTTGGGTGCGTCTGAAACTGCGTCAGCCGGCGGCTTGCAGAACATTGTAAGCCAGGCGCAGCGACTGGCCCGCACCAGATTCGCCGCACACCCGGTGTGTATAGCGTGTATTGCAGCAATTATTCCTGCGGCCCGGATAGTTTTAATTTGCACTTCTTCGCCTACGTGATGGAGGGTAAGCCGTTTGCGATTATCGAAACCGACGGGCATGCGGGCGATGCGGGAACCAAGACGCGCATTGAAGCCTTTCTGCATTGTGTGGCGCAGGATCGCGCAGCACGCGGCACTCGCGGAGCAGCCAGGGATCTGCCGTCGCTGGAAGAACGCGTCTGCGACTTTTCCGGCATCGACAAAGCGAGGGAGACGGTACTGGTGCCGTGGATGGGACCCGGCACATACGTTGCAGCCGCATGCTTGCGCGCTGCTGGCTTCAAGGCGGAGGCCCTGGCGATTCCGGATCGGAATGCATTGCAGCTTGGCCGGCGCCACACCTCCGGCAAGGAATGCGTTCCGGTAAGCCTGACGCTGGGGCGGCTGCTGCAGAAACTGCAGAGCGAGCCCGAGGGACGATTTGCGTACATGATGCCGCGCACGAATGGGCCGTGCCGCATGGGCATGTATCACCTGTTGCAGAAGATTGTGGTGGAGCGCCTGGGAGCAGGAGAGCGATGCCGCTTTGTATCGCCGAACGAGGCGGATTATTTTGAGGGATTGCCGCTTGGATTTACCGCGCTTTTTTTGTCGGGCATCCTGGCGCACGATATGCTGCATGAGGCTCTGCTGCACGTGCGGCCAACCGAGCGGCGCGCGGGGGCTGCGAATGAGATCTATGCGCGCTATACAGAAAAGCTGTTTGCGCTGGTCGAGCGGCAACAGCAGGCGATCCAGTCGCGGGCGCAGGCGGTGATGCAGGTGATGACAGGGAAGCTGTTCGGCATGCGTACGCTGCTGCGACGAGCAGCCGAGGAGTTTGCGGCAGAATGCGGAGAAGGTTCTTTGCCCATTGTGCAACTGGTGGGTGAGATTTACGTCCGTAATGATGCCTTCGCCAATGAAGGCGTGATCTCAAAGCTGGAAGCGCGCGGCATGCGGGTGCGATGCGCCACGCTTGGAGAATGGTTTGAGTATACGGAGCACTGCCAGCAGGAGGTCACGCCTCCCACGCCGATTGATCGGGCGATTGACGCGCTGCGGCAGCGTATCCGCATGGTTACCTGGCAGGCAATGGCCGGGCATTTGCCTTTGGCCGCACCGCTGCACGTGGAGGAAGTGACGGACGCCGCGAGTGAGTACGTGGAGGGCGATGTTGGCGGCGAGGCCGTGTTGACGCTGGGCGTGCCGCTGCACGACTGGCGGAATGGCGAGATTGATGCGGCAGTGAACGTTGGCCCGCTGGAGTGCATGCCAACACGCATCGCCGAATCGCAGTTCTTCCATGCTGCCGAGCGCGAGGGATTGCCGACCCTGACGCTGGCCTTTAACGGTGACCCGCTTGCCGAGGATGCGCTGGACAATTTTGCGTTCGAGGTGCATGCGCGCCATCGGCAAAGCCAGCTAACAACTGCCTGAACATCAGCTGCTGACAGCCATATGCCGGCGGACAACGGATAACTCAACCGGAAGCTATGTCTTCTGGAAGTATGTGGTGTACGTTTCCTGCCGCACGCGATAGATAGGGACAAGAATGCGGCTCGATCCTGCACTTGAGGCGGAGAGATAGCCGCTGAGATGAGCCATGTTCTGCAGACGATCGAGAGGCATCAGCGGAGACGATCCCGCGGGCGGATTGAGTTCGACATACACCAGAGGGCCACGCAGCACGGCCACCGTATCTGGATGGAGATCGTCAATTGCTACTGTATGGAGATTCTGCGGAAGGTTGATTTGGATCTTGTCGCCGCTGGTCCATGTGCGATGCAGCATTGCCCAGCCGCGCTGCTGCCGAAACTCCACAGGGATGCCGTTTACATGAATCGTGGCTGGTCCGGCAAGCCATTCGGGCAGTCGGAAGCCGAGTGTGAATGCAGTAGGTACCGATGCGCGGATATGTAGAAGAACGTTTTCGCCCAGCGGGTAATCGGTCTGCTGCGTGAGTGTAATGCTTGCGCCGCCGTGTTGCCATTGAACTGTGGATGGGGCATAGAGATTGACGCGAATGCCATCCGGAGCTCGAAAGTAGATGTTCTTTACGTAGTCTGCGACGCCCTGCACGAGTGTGCCCGAGCAGCATGGCCATTTTTGTGGATAGTAGACTTTGCGCGCGGCTGCGCTGTAGGTGGAGTAATACGGATAGTCCCCGTCGCTGTCTGGTTCTCTTGCGGCGAGGAGTGCATTGTAGAGAACACGCTCGAGGCCATCGCCATAGTGAGCTTCGCCGGTGGCACAGAGCAAGTAGCGCGCCAGTTTGGTGGCAGCATAGCTTCCGCAGGGTGTCTCAAAGTGATCCTGCGTGGTGAGAAGGCTGGAATAGAGCTGGCCTCTGTGCGGTTCAATGAACTGTTCGTTTGGTCCCCAGCCGCCGGTTGCGTATTGTTGCGTTTGAGTAAGCAGCGTCCATGCGGTTTGCATGGCTTTCAGATACTTCTCCTCGTGCAGTACCCGATGCGCCTTGCCCGCAGAGCTGAGCGCAATGGCGTGGCTGTATGCATGGCGGCCGGGCAGCACATCCTGGCCTCGCGACAGCGGGTCAAAGAAATCACGATCGAGCAGATAGCGCATGGCACGATCGCGCATGGCAGGGTCACCAGTCAATTCTGCCGCGGCAAACAGGCTCTCTGGGAGCACGTACGTTTCATCGTAGGGCGGGTCTTTCTTGCCGATACGATCGCGGCCTTGCGCTGGAATGAAGGGAAGTGCGGCGCTGTAGACTCGCGGCAGAAGATCCCGCGCCGAGTCCATGTGGCTCAATGCCACTGCGTCGATGAGGCCCGCGATGTGCTTGTCGAGAATATAGCAAGGCCAGACCTTCTCAGCGTTCGCCGCGGCGTAAACACTGTGGCTGCGCTGCATGGCGGATGCGAAGCCCTCGACGAGCGCAGCCACCTTTGCATGGCAGGATGCGTCGCCTGTGCTTGCGCCGATGCGCGCGAGGCCTGAGATGTACTGGCCCAGCGAATGACCGGGGACGAAGCCATCGGCGTCATACCATCCGCCCATGTCGGCACCGGGTGCGGACATGCCTGCGCGCTGGCGGTAGACCTTAAGGAGCCTGTCGTTGTCGAGGGCAAGATACGTCGCGTGGATGCGGTCGTACTGCGCCTTGAGCGGTCCGCCTTCCAGATGGACCTGTGCGTAGTCGAACTCCTGGAGCATGGGAGCAGCCACTTCAGTCGAGCGCGCTGACAGGGGGCGATGAAGAGCAACTGCTGCGGCGCCGGCAAGGAACTCTCTGCGCGTGATTGGATTCAGGTCGGTCACGGATTCAGATCTACTTTTCTATCTCCTGATTATGCTATGCGTGTTATGGCCTTGCGGGAAGCCGATGCAGGGGAACGGGGATATTCCAGAATGCGGAATTTTTCTGTAATCCAATATGTCCTTGCCGGGCTTTCTGAATCGCGTTGCCGGGAACAGCAACGCAGCTTATGCTGAAAATGATGCAGAGGCGAATTCTCCAACTCGTGGCATGCGTATTCTTCCTGCTGGTCGCATTGACTCCTGTGCTGGAGTGCTTTGACGGGTGGGATGGTCCGACGACGCCGATGACGGATACCGAGTTGCGCGTGACGGCGTGGCTGATCGTGGCGGGTACGGTTGGGGCAGTGATGCAGATTGTGCGCGCTGCTGCACGAGTGGCAAGTGTGCATCGATGGATCGCGCCCGCGCTTCCGGTAAACACGGGTTGCGTGACTCGGACGCAGGAAGCGGTGCTGTCGCCAAGCCCGCCCATTGTCCCTCTTCGAATCTGATTCCTGAATGTGAATTCACCTGCAGGGGAGAGCAGGCGCGTGGTCGTGCGTCTGGACTTTTCCGAACGTAGCCGTGTGAAAGCCACCACATCCCAGGAGTTTCCAGGTGCATGATTTGCAGCTGACCGCAAGATTGCGGTTCTTCCTCATTTTTCTTTTTCTTCTGCCCAATCTATCTTCTTCGGCCCAAACCGGCCTTGTGAAGGGAAGTGTTTCCGGTGTTGTGCTGGACGCAACCGGTGCTGCCATTCCTGCTGCCCGTATCACGCTTTCCACGGCAGACAAGACGATCGAACGCCCCGCAATGTCGCGCGCGGCT
>JAJYBT010000337.1 GCA_021778875.1 Acidobacteriota bacterium
GGCATCAGTAAAGATATTTGGAGTAGAACTCGGTCCCAAGTTCCTATCCGAGTACAAGAGGTCCCTAGTTCAGAGTCCTCCAACGCTGCAGGGTGCCAAGGCCTTCCACCTCTACGAAACCTTCGGTCTACCTGAAGACTTCATCGCGGACGCGTGTAGGGACGCAGGTGTAATCTTCGACAAGCCCGTGTTCGATGCTGCGCGCGAGGAAGAAAAAGCTCGCGCCCGCGCTTCGTGGAAGGGTGGCAGCCAGAAGACGGCAAGCCCGGCCTATCGGGATCTGCCGAAGACCCTCTTCGAGGGCTATCGGCAGCTCAACTCTGCGGGCTGCGAGGTGCTTGCCATTGTGAAGGACGGCGTTGGCGTTCCTGCCGCTGCCGCGGGGGATGCTGTCGAGGTGGTGCTGGACCACACGAGCTTCTACGCCGACTCCGGCGGCCAGATTGGCGACACTGGTCTTCTGCTTGCCTCGGACGGGAACTCGACCGTAGCGGAGGTTTCCGGTTGTGTTGCACCGGTGCAGGGTGTGCGGGCGCACAAGGCGCTGCTGAAGCAGTCGCTGGCCGTGGGCGACACGGTTCGCACGGCGGTGGAGGGCGAGCGTCGCGACGCCATCCGGCGCAACCACACGGGCACGCACCTGCTGCATGCCGCGCTGCGCCAGGTGCTGGGCACGCATGTGAAGCAGGCCGGATCGTCCGTGGAGCCAACGCGGCTGCGCTTTGACTTCTCGCATTTTGCGCAGGTGGCCGATGAGGAGTTGCAGGACATTGAAGACATTGTGAACCGCGAGGTGCTGGCCAACGCCCGCGTGGAAACGCTGGAGGATGTGCCGATCGACGTGGCTGTGAACGAGTACCACGCCATGGCACTCTTCGGCGAAAAGTATGGAGACAAGGTGCGCGTGGTGCGGCTGACGGACGGCTTCTCCACGGAGCTTTGCGGTGGCACGCACACGGCGGCCACGGGCGAAATCGGTCTGTTCAAGCTGACGAGCGAGGGCGCCGTCTCCTCGGGTGTGCGCCGCATTGAGGCCATCAGCGGGCTTGGTTCGCTCTCCACCTTCCGCCGCGACTTTGAGGTGGCGAAGCTGGCCGGCCAGTATGTGCCCTCGGTGGAGAACCTGACCGAAGGCCTGCGTGCGAAGTTTGCCAGCCAGGAAGAGGAGCTGAAGCGCCTGCGCCGCGAACTGGAAGAGGCGCGGATGAAGTCCGCCGCCAGCTCGCTGGATGAGGCTTTGAGCCACGCTGTCGAAGTGAAGGGCGTTCGCCTGGTCACGTTGCGGGCCGACAGCATGGAGCGCGGCCAACTGCGCACGCTGGTGGACAACCTGAAGCAGAAGTTGGGCGATGGCGTAGTGGTGCTGGCCTCCGCGCAGCCGGAGGGCAAGGTTGCGCTGATTGCGGGCGTGACGCCGGGGCTGACCAAGCGCATCCAGGCAGGCAAGCTGGTGGGCGCAGTGGCCAAGCTGGTGGGCGGCTCCGGCGGCGGCAAGCCGGAGATTGCCGAGGCCGGGGGCAAGGACCAGGCGCAGATTGATGCAGCGTTGCAGGCCGCGCCGGCGGTCATGGGCGAACTGCTGGCTTAGTTGCCGGCTTTGCCGCTGGAGAAGAGCTGGAATTCGCGGATGTGCGCCTCGCGCGTGCTGGACAGTATGCACAGGCGCGCCCGGGTGGTTGTCACCGGCGCAAAGCTGTCCATCTTTTTGTGGCCGATGGCGTAGCCCTGCGCCAACGGCTTCCACGCGCCGCCCTGCCACGCTTCAATGGCGTACTTCTCCACGTGCTGGCCGTCGTTCAGCCACTCCATGGTGAGCGCGCGGTCAAAGGTAACCGGCTGGGCAAAGCGTACCTCCAGCGTGGCGGCATGCGAGCCCGCGGGCGCGGACCAGAAGGTGTCCGCATCGCCGTCCAGCGCGCTGGCGGTGTTGGGGTCTGTCGGTTCGTGATGCACGGCGAGATTGTTGCCGTAGCGCGCACGAATGGCCTCGCCCATCTGCCGCAGGCGATCCACGTCGGCCTCCGGCAGCAGGCCGCGATCGTCAGGGGCAAGGCCGAGCATGAGCTGCCCGCCATGGCCCACGGTGCTCTCGTAGATGTGCATCAGCTCATCTACGGACTTCAGGCTGGTCTGGTCGTTGGGATGCCAGAACCAGTGCCGCTGGTGCAGGGGCGTGTCGGCTTCAACGGGGCGCCAGCGCAGGTAGCCGTGGCGGTCGATAACGTTCCAGTTTTCGTAGGGAATCACGCCGTTTTCATTGCCCACCCAGCGCGCGTCGCCGTACTCAAACAGGCCCATGTCGGCAAAGACCACGGTGTTGGGCTGGTAGGTGCGCAGGGTCTCCTCGATCTTCTGGAAGTTGTACACGTGGCCCGCGCTGCCGGCGCCGTCCAGCCAGAACTCGACCAGGTTTCCGTAGCGCGTGGCGAGCTCCTCCAGCTCTGACAGGTAGTAGCGATCGTAGGCGGCCGAGTCCTTGTAGCGCGGATCGTGGCGGTCCCACGGCGAGAGGTACACGCCGAACTTCAGGCCGTATTTGTGCGCTGCTTTCGCCGTCATGCGCACCACGTCGCCCTTGCCGTTCATCCACGGGCTGCTGGCCACGCTGTAGGCCGTCTGCTCGGTGGGCCACAGGCAGAACCCATCGTGATGCTTGGCGACCAACACCACGTAGCGCGCGCCCGCGGCCTTGGCGGCCTTTACCCACTGCTCGGGGTCCACATGCGACGGGTTAAAGACCTTCGGGTCTGCGGTGCCGTCGCCCCACTCACGGTTGAGGAAGGTGTTGGTGCCGAAGTGAATAATGACGCCAAACTCCAGGTCCTGCCACTCCACCTGCTGCGGTGAGGGTTTGAGGTCAACGGCGTTGGCGGTCTGCGCGCGCAGGCCGGTCATTCCACCCATCCACAGTGTGGGCAATAGCACAACTCCCAGCAGTCTTCGCATTGCAGGCTCGCGTCCTTCCGCAGATTTCCTTCTGCCGCAGGTTTCTTTCTGCCAAGGATTGTAGCGAAAGGATGCGCAAGGCCGGTGACATGTCTGCAACGTGGCGCGAATGCCGTAATCTGGGCATATGGCCAAGGCGGATCCGCATCCGGAGTCAATCCCGATCCTGCGCTCGCAGTTGCTGGAGTGGTATGCGCGCAACCGCCGCGATCTGCCGTGGCGCCGCACCCGCGACCCCTACGCCATCTGGGTCTCAGAGATCATGCTGCAGCAGACGCGGGTGGCCGCGGTCATCGAGCGCTACGAGGCCTTTCTGCAGCGCTTTCCGTCGCTGATGGCGCTGGCCCTGGCGCCGGAGGAGGAGGTGCTGGTGCTGTGGAGCGGGTTGGGCTACTATCGCCGCGCCCGTATGTTGCACAAGGCTGCAAAGTTTGTGGCGCAGAACCTGAGCGGCAGCATGCCCGGCACCGCAGAGGAGCTGCGCGCTCTGCCTGGCATTGGCGCCTACACCGCGGCTGCCATTGCCAGCATCGCCTACGGAGAGCCCGTGGCGGTGGTCGACGGTAACGTGGAGCGCGTGCTGTGCCGCCTGCGCGGCTGGGATGTGCACGACGGCGCGGGAGCGACTGCCCTGCGCCGCAAGATTGAGTCCTTTGCCGGAGAACTGCTCGACCCTGCCGCCCCCGGCGACTTCAACCAGGCGCTTATGGAACTGGGCGCCACCGTCTGCCTTCCGCGCGGTCCGCAGTGCCTGGTGTGTCCGTTCGCCATCGGCTGCAAGACGCGCGGGGAGCACAAGACGCCGCAGCGCCCGCGCATGCTCAGCAAGGAGGTCGCCTTCGCGCTGGTGGTCCGCACGGGGCGTCATCCCAGCCCCATCCATCGCGAGGTGCTGCTGGAGCAGCGTTCCGACGAGCAGACCGTGATGCCTGGCATGTGGGAGTTGCCTGCACTGCGCGAGCCGGCTGTGCCCCACGGCGAGCTGCGCATGACGGTGCGCCACGCCATTATGCAGGTCAACTACTATGTGCGCATTCGCACCGTGTTTGAGGGCGACGTGGAGACGCTTACGGTGCCCGCGGGGGAGCGCAAGTGGGTTCCGCTGGTGAAAGCGGCGGAGATGCCGCTGACGGGGCTGGCCCGCAAGGTGCTTCATCGCGCGCATCTGCTGCCCGCCGCTCCGCTGGACGTAATTGCTCCGCTGTCCGGCTCAGACGTACGCTGATTGATTGCCGCGTCGTTTCTGTGCCGGAGACGCGCATATTTGCAAGGGAGAACCCATGCCGAAGAAGAAGTTATCCGCCATCCTCGCCGTCATTCTGTTGGCATCCACGGCGGCGCTTGCCCAGCAGCCCGCTGCCGGTTCTGTGCCGGTGATTGCGGGCCTGCCACCGGCGGCCCGCGCTGCGGCCGCTTCCATTGATCCGGAAAAGATTCGCGAGCACGTGCGGTTCCTCTCGCTGGATCTGCTGGAAGGGCGCGGCCCCGGAACGCGCGGCGGCGAACTGGCCGCGCAGTACATTGCCACGCAGTTTGCCCTGGCCGGACTGCAGCCGGCGGGCGACCACGGCACATGGTTCCAGCCGGTGCCGTTGTTTGCCGTGCACACGGAGGAGGACAAGACGCGCTTCTCCTTTGTGCCGGCGCAGGGGGTGGCTGTGCCTCTTGCTTATGGCTCGCAGATCGTGTCGAAGGACGAGACAGGCCAGACCACGGCTGACATTGATGCCCCGATTGTCTTTCTCGGCTACGGCATCGATGCGCCGGAGTACGGCTGGAAAGA
>JAJYBT010000338.1 GCA_021778875.1 Acidobacteriota bacterium
TCTTTGCCGTGCTCGGCCACATGTTCCCCGTCTGGCTCCGCTTCCGCGGCGGCAAGGGCGTGGCCACCGGCTTCGGCGTCTTTCTGGTGGCGGCGCCTCTGGCCGCGCTCGCCGCCATCACCGTCTTTGCGCTGGTGCTGGCCGCCACGCGCTATGTCTCACTGGCCTCCGTTCTCGGCTCGGCCAGCTTTCCGTTCTTCGCCTGGTACCTGGTGCATGGGGACAAGCCGGCATTCTTCATTGCCGTGCAGGCCGCCGTAGCCTCGCTCATCATCCTCAAGCATCATCAAAACATCCGCCGCCTGCTGAGCGGCACTGAAAGCCGTCTCGGACAGAGGAAGACCGCATGAGCCGCATTGCCGTGCTTGGTTCCGGCGCCTGGGGAACCGCCATCGCACTCTCGCTCTACCGCCGTGGCGGACACCACGTCACCCTCTGGGCACACACCCCGCAACTCGCCCAGGAGATTGTCGCTGCCGGTGAAAACAAGCAGTTCCTGCCCGGCTTTCCGCTGCCCTCGCAGATCGTCGTCACCGGCGAGGACCGCGCCATCGCCGACGCCGACATCCTTGTCGCGGTCATCCCATCGGAGTTTCTGCGCACCACCATCGCCCGCCTCGCCCCGCAACTCCACAACGGGCAGGTGATCGTCAGCGCAACCAAGGGCGTGGAGGATCACACCTATCTGCGCATGACCGAGGTCATCGCCGAGGCTCTCGAGCCAACCGGCCTCCAACTGCCCATCGGCGCCTTCAGCGGCCCCAGCTTCGCGCTGGAGGTGGCGCAGAGTCAGCCGACCGCCGTCACCGTTGCATTCAAGGATGCGGCCATCGCCGAGCGCGTGCAAAAGGAGTTCTCGTCGGAGTCGCTGCGCCTGTACACGTCCACTGACGTTATCGGCGTCGAGCTCGGCGGCGCGCTCAAGAACGTGATTGCCATTGCCGCGGGCGTGGCCGCGGGCGTGGGCCTCGGCTACAACTCCGCCGCGGGCCTCATCACCCGCGGCATCGCTGAGATTACCCGGCTGGCCGTGGCCTGCGGCGGCCACCGCGAGACCCTCGCCGGCCTCTCCGGCATGGGCGACCTCGTGCTCACCTGCACCGGTTCCCTCAGCCGCAACCGCACCGTCGGCGAAGCCCTCGGCCACGGCCGCAAGCTGCCGGAGATCCTCGAAAGCCTCGGCGGCAAGGTGGCCGAAGGCGTGCGCACCACCCGCGCCGCGCTGGGCCTGGCCCGCAAGCACGGCATCGAGATGCCCATTACGGAGCAAATGGAGCTCATCCTCGACGAAGGCAAGGATCCCCGCGAGGCCATCCGCGAGCTGATGCTGCGCCCCGGCAAGGGCGAGCACCTCTAAGTTTCGCGAAGGTTCGCTACGGCTCGCTGCGTTTCCGCCAAGGCCCGGCAAAACCGCCATCACGCCTGTCTGCGGTCAATCGGCGCTAGCGTCTTTGCTCTGCAATGGCGGGGGTGTTGCCATGCAGACGTTTCGCAGGACCGTCTGGATGCCGCTGTGTACCCGCGCTACCCAGCCACGCGCGGATCGTTGAAAAGCAGCTCCCGCCGTGGTCACCAGCCAAAAGAAGCAATCAGCCGCCCGCAATGGCTCCGATGACCAGCAGCGGCTCTCGCCCCTCGGCAACGGCTGCTGGCAGCGCGTCATCTGGCGAATCCAGGCTCAAGTCTTCTTCGCACGCAAAAAACCGCAGGAATGGCCTGCGCTGCTGCGTGTCGTGGTCGCGGATCGTCCCCGCAAGCACCGGATAGCGAGCCTCCAGCGCGTCCAGAATCCTGCGCACGGTCACCGGCGAGGCCACCTCCAGCGTCACTTCGCCCTCCACCCGCGCAAGGTTGCGCAGATGGTAGGGCAATGCGACGCGAACGGAATGCATCTGTGCCTCAGGCATAACCGGCATTATGGAATCGTATAGTGCTTGATCTGCAGCGCAAAGCTCGCTTTATGCAGCTTGTGAATCGCGCCCGTCAGCCCCGTGGTCGTGGACGAAGTGTTCTGGGTCTGGGCTGGTCGAAAAGTTGTAGCCGCCACCACCCTCGACACATTCGGGCCGTTGCCTCGTTGATAAAGCGCCTTTACCTTGTCATCCCGCTTGTAGTAAAGCGAGCACTTGTGGTTGGGCCCATTGGAGCGGACCGTGACAAATGTTCCATCCGCCGGGTCAATCGACGATGTATCGAACGAGTACGCATCGCCATGAAAGCCGAGCAGCTGCGCCTTGCCTCGAACATCCATCCCGCCAAATTCGACGACGTGCTCCGGCAGGTCCGCTGCACAGTACAAATGGACCATCGCGCCTCCATGAGCGTTGATCCGTGCAAGCATCGCTGCCGCAAGATCCGCCTCCGTATCCGGAGTGGTAAAGTGCGCGCCGATCAGCGATCCGTCCGACATCAGCACCGTAACGCCCATGCACAGCAGCAGGTGCGGAAAACAAATCTCGTTCGCATCCTCGCCTGCCATATCTTCGTCCAGATAAATCGGCATTCCTTCTCCTTGAGTGGCAATGGGGTCTCCCCGTTCGCGCTCCCTTGCGGCAGAGCACGCCGCGCAGCAACCTGTCTGTCAGAATTGGGTCCGGCAAAACGCAGACCCGACTGTCGTCAATCCCCGCCTAGTCCAGCGTCTGCACCTCCACTGAGAGCACCGGCGGCAGGTCGTACACAATCGGCTGCCACGTATCTCCGCTGTTGGCTGAAACGTACACCTGGCCTCCGGTGGTGCCAAAGTAGACTCCGCAATCCTCCAGCGAGTCGACGGCCATCGCATCGCGCAGCACGTTCACGTAGCAGTTCTCCTGCGGCAACCCCTTCGTCAGCGGCTCCCACTCGTTGCCCCCGCAGCGGCTGCGATAGACCTGCAACTTGCCGTCCAGCGGAAAGTGCTCGGAGTCGCTCTTGATCGGCACAACGTACAGCGTCTCCGGCTCGTGCGCGTGCACGTCAATCACAAACCCGAAGTCCGTGGGCAGATTCCCTGAGACCTCGCGCCAGTTCTCCCCCGCGTCATCCGATCGCATCACATCCCAGTGCTTCTGCATGAACAGCACCTCGGGCCGCGAGCGATGCATGGCCACATGATGCACGCAATGGCCAACCTCCGCCGTCGGGTCGGGCATGAAGTTCGAGACCAGTCCCTTGTTGATCGGCTTCCAGCTCTGCCCGCCGTCGTCCGTGCGAAAAGCTCCCGCCGCGGAGATGGCAATGTACATGCGGCCTGGGTTCGTCGGGTCCAGCAGGATAGTGTGCAGACACATGCCTCCGGCGCCCGGCTGCCAGCGCGGCCCCGTGCCGTGCTCGCGCAGGCCGCTCAACTCCTGCCAGCTTGCCCCGCCGTCCGTCGAGCGGAAGAGCGCCGCATCCTCAATGCCCGCATACACGGTCTGCGCATCTGTCAGCGAGGGCTCCAGGTGCCACACCCGCTTGAACTCCCACGGATGCGGCGTGCCGTTGTACCACATGTGCGTGCCCGGCGTGCCGTCATAGGCAAACTTGTTCCCGCCCGGCGTCCAGGTCTTGCCGCCGTCCGCGGAGCACTGCAGCACCTGCCCAAACCATCCGCTGGACTGCGATGCATACAGCCGGTCCGGCTCCACCGGCGAGCCCTTCATGTGATAAATCTCCCAGCCGGCAAAGTACGGACCATCCACGGTCCACGTATCGCGCTTGCCGTCCGATGTAAGGAGGAACGCACCCTTGCGCGTTCCAACCAAAACACGCACGCTGCTCATAAAGTTTCCTGCTTTCACACTGAGCTCGCGGCGCCGCGGCAACGGGTTGGCTGCCGGAATATTGAGGAAGACCGCGTCAGGCGATTCTTGCCCGGATACGAACAAAACTCAAGTCATTTTTTGCGAAAAGCCGGCGAAGAACCGGCGCGCCCATGCCGCGTTTCCTGCCCGCGCTCCCGGCCCGCGCCATTCCTTCCCCTGCGGGCCATGCTCTAAACTTGAGTCTGGACAAGCCCCATGATCAAGCTATTCGGCGGGAAAAAAGATCCCCAGCCCAACACCGGCACCACCGAGGAACCCCCCGCGGCGTCCCCAGGCCCTCTCGGCTTCTTCAGCCGGATGAAGCAGGCGGTCACCCGCACACGCGAGTCGTTTTCCGCAAAGATTGAGGACATCGTCTCCCTCACGCGCACCGTCGACGAGAGCGCGCTGGAAGACCTTGAGTCCGCGCTGCTGACCAGCGACATAGGCGTGCAGACCACCACCGAGGTTCTGGACGCCCTGCGCGACCGCGCCCGCCGCCAGGCCATCGAGGGCGGCCAGGAGCTGCGCGACCTGCTCAAGGAGCAGTTGCGCACAATCCTGGAGGCTCCGCACCGCACCATCGCCGCGCCTCCGGCTCTGCCTCGGGTCACCTTCCTCGTCGGCGTCAACGGCACCGGCAAAACCACCACCAGCGGCAAGCTCGCCGCCTGGCTGCGCGCGCAGAATCACTCCGTGCTCCTCTGCGCGGCCGACACCTTCCGCGCCGCGGCCATCGAGCAGCTTGAGGTCTGGGCCGGCCGTTCCGGCGTTGAGATGATCAAGACCCGCCAAGGCGGCGACCCCGCAGCGGTTCTCTACGACGCCGCCTGCGCCGCCAAAGCGCGCAGCATCGACGACCTGATCGTGGACACCGCCGGCCGCCTGCACACCAAGACCGGCCTCATGGACGAGCTGGACAAGATGCGCCGCACCGCCGCCAAGCTCATCCCC
>JAJYBT010000339.1 GCA_021778875.1 Acidobacteriota bacterium
TGTCAGCAGTTTACGCAGCGCCGGATCATTCATCATCACCAATTGCTGGTCCGAATCGATACCGTCAATCACCACGTAATGCAGATCACGCTGGCCGTCCGGACGAAGCGCCACGATGAGCGGCCGGCCCTTGTGCACCTGCTGCTCCAGGTCCTTCCAGGTTCCGCTCACGGCGAAGGTCAGGTAGCCGTGCTTTTGCAAGTAGTGTTCCAGCGCTGCGGGGGTGGCTCCGTGCAGCTTGTGCGAATAGACCTGCTTCTGGATCGCCTCTACGCGGCTGGCCGGGCCGGGCTTGCGATGCTGCTGCGCTGCCCAGTACTGCATGATCATAGACACGGAAGCTGCACCGCACCCATCGCTGGGCTGAGCGACAAATGGGACGTTGATCCACACCGCGCTGCCGGACTGTGCCCCGAACAGCACAGCCAGCAGCAGCGTTACGCGTAGCATTCCCGCCTAATGGATTGCGACCAGGATGATGATGAAGAGCATTGCGATGATGATGAGCAGGAGTGTCTGGTTGTCGAGCCGTCCGGCGGCAAAGTCCTGCTGCGCCTTGGTCGCGCGCGCGGATAGATTCGCCAGCTCAGAGTTCGAGAGCGTTGGAATCGCCTTCTGGATCTGCGCCGGATCCACATGCTCCATCTTCATCGCGCGCTGTGCCAGCGGCGTCTTGAACATGCCCTGCACCGTCGCAATATTTTTCTGCCGTGTCTCAGCCTGCTTTTGTACGGATTGCTGCAGCGCCTGCGCGCTTACGATGTGGTTAGTCGTCTGTCCTTGAGTCTCTGCCTGTGCAGGGATTGGCATCAGCGTTGTGCAGGTCAATACAGCGATCAGCGCAGGCATCAGAAATCTCTGCAAAATGTTCCTGCGCGCGTTCCAGTCGATCATCGGTAACTCCAGAGGAGGGAATGTGTTACCCCCTCAGATGCCCCGTACGCCCACCCAAGTTGCCGCAATCTGCCATTCCTTCTGTGCAAAAAAAAGGTCGTAACTCTTTGAATTCAAGAGCCAAGGCCGAGATCGATGAATTTCTTAGTGGGGCCGCCCGAAGTAGGGCTCGCTGCTCGATGGCGCATAGGGCTCGATCGAGAGCAGATTTCCCAGGATCGTCCGCTCCCGTGGCGAGAACTGCTGCCCGTAGGACGACTGCAGCATCTGTTGCCTCTCCGCGGGAGGCATGTGCCGCAACTGTTGGAACGCCCGGATCATCTCCTGCTTCCTCTGCTGGGGCATGTGGTTGAAGGCTGCAGACGCGCCGCGCACCTCCTGCTGCCGCTCCGGAGAGAGCCGCTCGAACATCTCCACGCGGCTCAGCATCCGCTGCTGCACCTGTGGAGGCCGCGAATCGAAACTGCGCAGCCTGCCGAGCAGCCGCTGCTGCTGCGCTCGCGGAAGGTTGCGGAAACCGGGCTCCCGCCGCATGGCGTCTGCCTGCTGCTGAGGAGACAGGTTCCGGTGCGCGCGCCACCACGCCGGCAGATGCTCCTGCCCAGGCCGGTAGCCTGCACCGCCTGCACCCGGACGCATGCCGGGTAAATTGCGGCCCATATTGGGCTGGGGATTGTATCTTTGCCGGAAACTGCCGGGACCGTTTGGCCCCTGCCGCATGGCAGGTTGCGGCCTGTTTCCCGGCTGCATCTGTCCCGGACGTGCCCCGCGAAATCTGTTGTTATTGAGGCGGCCGCTGCTACGCGGCCCCTGAGGATTGCCCCGACCCTGCGGCATCGACCTGCGCTGAACGTTTCCCCGATTCTGGTTGGTGCCCCGGTTCTGGTTCGGGCGGCCCCGGTTCACCGGGCCTGGATTCTGCCGTCCCCGATTTTGGGCCCTCGGCGCGGGACGAGGACTGGGCTGGCTCCGGTTTTCCGTGCGCTGTTGCTGCCAGCCCTTAAATCCGCCCTGGCCGCCAACGCCGCGCTGGAAGCCGGCGCCTCCGCTGCGAGGACCAAATCCGCTTATGGCAGGTCCGCCGTGCCAGCCGCCGCCGAAGCTACCCCGACCGCGCAGCTGTGCTTGACCCTGCGGCAAGCCAGCCACCAGAATCAGCCCGACAGCCAGTCCGGCCAGCACACCTATGCGCAAAGCACGGCGGGTCAGCCCGCCCGGGCCACTCGAATTGGTCCCTCTGCGCATCGTGAGTCGTCTTACTCCAAGGTCAGCTTTCCATCCGGGCCCCATTTCGCCACCCGGCACTCGTACGAATATTAAGGATAAGGTTTTCATTTACTTACGTCGAAACCTTGAACCTCTGATGCAATTCCTAATTGCTGGTTTGAACGCTGGTACCTCCGCTGTCCCCTGCATCCAGCGTATTCATTGCCTGAAACACCTGCGCGTTCTCATCCAGCGACTGTAAATCACGCACCGTTGCCGAAGCGGCCACCGGAGTCGTCGTCTCTGCCCGCTTCAATCCGGCAAATGTCCCGCCGCCAGCCAGCAACAGCAGCGCCAGCGCCCCGGCCGCAATCGGTTTCAGATGCAGGCTGTTTCCAAACATTAGCCTTGCCTGCAGCCGCTCCAGCCAGCCCGCCGGTTTCTCCTCGCGGGCCTCGCGCATCCGTGCCGCCATCCGCGCATCAAAGAACGGCGAAGGCTCGACCGCCTCCCAGCTGTCCAGCGCCAGCATCGTCGCCCGCAAGGCCTTCAGATCTGCTCCGCAGTCAGAGCACTTTTCCACATGATCGCGCACGCCCGCCGGAACTCGCCCGGGATCCAGCAACAGATCAGCCAGCGCGTCCTTGTACCCTTTCTTTAACATTTGGCAGCTCATAAATACCCCAATCCTTCAATGAGTTACACGAACTCTTTCAATCTTTCTCGCAATGTTTGATAGGCCCGGAACAGAAGTGATTTCGTTGCTGACTCGCTCAACTTCAGCACCTGGCCAATTTCCTTGTAATCCATTCCCTGATACTTGTGCATCAGGACCGCGGTCCGCTGGCGCTCCGGCAAAGCCATCACGTGCTCGCGGATGGCCCGCATGCGCTCATCCTTCAGCAGGCTCTCTTCAACCGAAACCGTATCGTCAGCCACATCGGGAGTCGTACCTGTCTCTGGGTCGGGCTGGTCCAGGTATACGTTCTGTGCCGCCCGTTCGTACTTGGTGTCCCGAGCATGGTTCACGCCCAGGTTCGTGGCAATCCGGTAGAGCCAGGTGGTGAACTTTGCCTCCGCGCGATAGGTCGCCCGAGAGCGGTAGACGCGCAGGAACACTTCCTGAGCCAGCTCCTCTGCCACGGCCTGGTTATGCACCATGCGGTACATGAAGTTGATGATCGGCTTCCTGTACTTTTCAATCAGCAGGTCAAACCCGGCATCATCGCCATCCCGCACGCGGAGCATGATCTCCGCATCGGTCATCGAGCTCCAGTCCGTCATCCGAGTCCGAACACCGCCCCGTACCCGGGTTCTGGTTCCAAGCGGCCGGTCAAGAGCAATGGTAGCCATATCTTCCTCAACACCGATTTCCTTCCCGGGTTGCGGTGCGGCCCCATCGATTTCCTCATCAAAATCTGCCTCATCCAGCTTTTTGGACGCCTCTTCCCGCTCCGCTGCAAACGCGCGGCCGTCATCGTGCGATTCCGGATCACGGGGGGACATCTTCTATCGCCAGTCTTCAACGTCTATTCTTAGCGTAAGACGATTGTATCCGCGCCTTTGACTCATCGGACCCGCAAACTTTACGCTTGCGAGCAGGCCCAGCGAAAGGCTGACAACCCGCAGCTTTGAATGATACTCTTGAGAAGTTCCCGCCGGTCTAGCGCACAGCCGCAGGCGTGGAAGCCCCCGCCTGGCAAGTACTTTAAGGTCGCTTAGCTCAGTTGGTTAGAGCGCCTGCTTCACACGCAGGAGGTCGTAGGTTCGAGTCCTACAGCGACCACCATAAGACTCAAAAAACTTCTCCTGATGCCCGGAGAAAAGCTCCGCACGCGAAAATAAGCGGGCTCGCACCGGATGCGGCGGCCATTATCGTCCGGCGGGGGTAGTTTCCTTACTTCCTTCCAGCAGTGTGGTGATGACATCCGCAGCGGAATAGGACGAGCCTCCCGTGGATAGAAAGCGCTCAATGGACCGGATCTCGTCCCCGGTTGTCACCAGGCCGGGTTCTATGCGGTCTCCATTTCTTGCCTGAGGTTGGCCGATATTCGCGAGCAGAGCGTTGCAGATGCATTTTCGGCCTGCCGCCTCGCCGGGATCGCCTCCTTTTGACACATACACCGACACAGGCTCGGCGGAGCAGCGGTAGCCGACCGCGCCTTCCGGGGTTCGGTACGCCTCACGCAGCGCGCCTATGTCGCAAATGCGTGCCCTGGCTGCGTACACCTCTTGCTCCGAGCAGGTGCCTTCCAGTTGGGCAACCTTGAAGGGAAAGCCGGTGGGCGACGCAAGTGGATCGGTAAAGACACAGGCCCGCCCGGCCAGCGTCTTGGCGATCAGCGCGGCTTTGTAGTCAGGCCGCAAGCCAGACTCCTCGGCAAACTCGAAGGCGGTTCCCACCTGAATACCGGTCGCTCCCTGAGCAAGCGCTTCCCGTAGCTTCTCGGGATAGCCGTAGCCCCCCGCCAGCCAGATTGGCACGCCCAATTCGCATAGTTTCGCTACATCCACGGCGTCGCGCTCGCCGTAGACCGGTTCCCCGCTCTCTGAGAGCTGTAGCTTGCCGCGCGGCGGAGCATTATGACCTCCGGCGCTTCGCATTTCGACAACCAGC
>JAJYBT010000340.1 GCA_021778875.1 Acidobacteriota bacterium
CTCCAAGCTGACGCCGCTCTTCATCGCCGCGTCGCTGGCTCTGGGCGTCTTTGCGGTGGCGATTATTCCGCGCGAAGAGGAGCCGCAGATCCTCGTTCCCATGCTGGACATTGCCACGGCCATGCCCGGCGCGTCGCCTGCGGAAATCGAGCAGCGCGTCACTCTGCCCATAGAGACGCTCGTGCATCAGATTCCCGGCGTCGAATATGTGTACTCCACGTCCAGCCCCGGGCAGAGCCTGGTGATTGTGCGCTTCCTAGTCGGCACGCCGCAGGAAGACGCGCTGATCAAGGTCTACAGCAAGCTCTATTCGAACTTTGACCAGATGCCGTCCGGCGTCTCGCAGCCTATCATCAAGGCGCGCTCCATTGACGATGTGCCGATTCTGGCGCTGACCCTGTGGGGCGACCACTACAACGGATATCAGCTGCGCGCGATCGCCGACGAGGTGCAGCACAACATCAAGCAGATATCCGATGTGTCAGAGACCACGGTTATCGGCGGCCTTCCGCGCTCCATGCGTGTTGTGCTCAGCACGGCAAAGCTCAGCGCCTACGGCCTGTCACCCATGGCAATCGTGGAACATCTTCAAGCCGCGAACGCAAGCGTGCAGGCGGGGAGCTTTGCTGAGAACAATCAGGAAATCCGCGTCGATGCCGGCAACCTGTTTACCAGCCGCAAGGATCTTGAATCCGTCGTAGTGTCTGTGGATCACGGACGCCCCATATACCTGCGCGACGTTGCCGACAACATCATCGATGGACCCGCCGAGCCTGCCAACTACGTGCTCTTCGGCACAACCAATGCAAGCGCGGGCCCGCATCATGCGCCGAGCCAGTATCCCGCTGTCACCATCACGGTGGCCAAGCGCAAGGGAACCAACGCGACTGACATCGCCAATGAAGCTCTGAAGCGCGTTGATGAGATGCGTGGCGTCCAGATTCCCGGCGATGTAACCGTCACCACCACGCGCAACTATGGCGAAACCGCCAAGGCAAAGTCCGACGAGCTGCTGGAGCACCTGCTGCTCGCCACGCTGTCAGTCACTCTGCTGATTGCGCTCTTCCTGGGCTGGCGCGAGTCCGGCGTTGTCCTCCTGGCCATTCCCGTCACTCTCGCGCTCACTCTGGCAATTTTCTATTTCCTTGGCTACACCATCAACCGCGTCACGCTCTTTGCGCTGATCTTCAGCATCGGCATCCTGGTGGACGACGCCATCGTGGTGGTCGAAAACATTGTGCGGCACTTCCGCCTGCCAGAAAATCAGCACCGCTCGTGCAGCGAAGTTGCCGTCGAGGCCGTTGCCGAAGTGGGCAACCCCACGATTCTGGCCACCTTTGCCGTGCTTGCCGCCGTGCTGCCCATGGCGTTTGTCCGCGGCCTGATGGGGCCCTACATGCGGCCCATACCCGTGGGCGCATCCGCAGCCATGCTGTTCTCGCTGTTGGTGGCCTTCGTGGTTTCTCCGTGGGCCGCACTGCGCCTTCTCGGCAAGCATCTTACCGGCGCGCGCATCCTTGAGCCGGAACATGAAAACTGGCGGACAAAGCTCTATCGCAAGGTCATGACGCCGCTTATCGCCTCCACGCGCAACCGTCTACTCTTCTTTGCCGGAGTGCTGATCCTGCTGCTTGTCTCCGTAGCGCTTGTGCCCCTGGGCCTGGTGCGCGTCAAGATGCTGCCGTTCGACAACAAGAGCGAACTGCAGGTCGTCATCAACATGCCCGACGGCACGCCGCTGGAGCAGACCGCGCGCGTCGCCCAGGCTCTGGGAGACGAACTCGCGCGGCAGCCCGATGTGCTCAACTATCAGACCTACACGGGCACATCCGGCCCCTACAACTTCAACGGCCTGGTGCGCCACTACTACATGCGCCGCATGGCAAACCAGGCTGACATTCAGGTGAACCTGCTGCCGGCAAAGCAGCGCAAGGATCAAAGCCACACCATCGCCAAGCGGCTCCGCCCGCTGCTGCTTGCCATCGGCAACCAGTACGGCGCGCGCATCCAGGTCAGCGAGGTGCCGCCCGGTCCGCCGGTGATTCAAACGCTTGTCGCCGAGGTCTACGGCCCAGACATGGATGGCCAGGTCCGCGTCGCGCAACAAATCAAGTCAATCTTCCAGCACACGCCCGGCGTTGTGGATACCGACTGGTACGTCGAGGACCCGCAGCCGCGGCTCGCTATCCGCGTGGATGAAGTGAAGGCCGCGCAGCACGGCATCGCTGTCTCCGACGTGGCCCATGCGCTCGCGCTCGCCACCTCCGGCATGCAGGTGGGGCTGCTGCACGATCAGAACGCGCGCGAGCCTGTTCCCACTGTTGTTGAGCTTGCGCGCCCCGACCGCTCGTCCCTGCAGGCGCTGGAGAGCATTCGCCTGCCCGGAGCCGATGGTTCCATGGTCTCGCTGCGCGAACTGGTGACCGCCGAGAACGAAACTATCCAGCGCAGCATCTATCACAAGAATCTGCGCCGCGTAGTGTATGTAACCGGCGACGTTGCAGGAGCGGAAGAAAGCCCCGTCTACGCGATTCTGAAGATGAACAAGGACCTCGACCATCTCACCCTGCCCGCCGGTTACACGCTCACCCGCTACAACTCGGCCATGCCGGAGTCGACGGCCCACTACTCAATGAAGTGGGACGGCGAGTGGCAGATTACGATCGAGGTTTTCCGTGATCTCGGACTGGCCTTTGCCGCCGTGCTCATTCTGATCTATGTACTTGTGGTGGGCTGGTTCCGCTCATTCATCGTGCCACTCATCATCATGGCTCCCATCCCGCTCACGCTGGTGGGTATTCTGCCGGCTCATGCCATGCTGGGCGCGTTCTTTACCGCAACGTCGATGATCGGCTTCATCGCCGGCGCAGGCATCATTGTGCGCAACTCCATCATCCTTGTCGACTTCATTGAACTCCGCTGGCGCCAGGGAGTCCCGCTGAGCGAAGCCGTTATCGATGCGGGCGCAATCCGCTTCCGTCCCATGCTGCTCACCGCGGCGGCCGTGGTCGTGGGCGCAAGCGTCATCCTTACCGATCCCATCTTTCAGGGGCTGGCGATTTCGCTCATCGCAGGAGCGGTTGCATCAACTTTCCTGTCGTGGCCGACCATTCCCATCCTCTACTACATCGTTCACGCGCACATGAAGCCGGAAATCGCGTGTGAACCCTCATCCGAAAAAGGAGAAAATCAATGACCGTTGAACGTATGGTTCGTATCCTGGCTGGCGTGATGGTGCCGTTGTCGCTCGCCCTCGCTCACTTTTATTCCCTCAACTGGCTGTGGCTCACTGCATTTGTAGGGCTTAACCTCCTCCAGTCCGGCTTTACCAACTGGTGCCCGGCCATGAGCATTCTGCGCGCCATGGGATTGAAGGACGCAACCTGCGCAACAAAGTGATATCTCATGACGGACAAGCGATTCAATGCGTCTCAGGCGCACCGGCTCGACGCACCGGAGCGGTTTATATGGCTTCCGCCGGCGGAGGTAATCGCCGCGCTGGCCATTCGACCCGGCGAAACGATTGCTGACGTCGGCGCGGGTACGGGCTACTTCGCCCTGCCGATGGCCGCCGCCGCTGGCCCGCACGGCAAGGTCTTCGGCTGCGATGCGCAGCCGGAGATGCTGGCGCACCTGCGGCAAAAGCTGCAAGACGGCGGTATCAAGAACATTGAGCTGATGCATGCAGAGGCCGACGCCACCAGCCTGGACGATTCGACTTGCAGCCTGGTGCTGCTGGCCAATGTGTGGCACGAGTTTGACGATCACGCCGCGGTTCTGCGGGAGACGAAGCGCATCCTCAAGTCCGGGGGCCGCATCGCCATCCTCGACTGGCGGCCGGACGTGGAGCGCGAAGCAGGACCGCCGCTCGATCACCGCATCAGCGCCGCGGACGCCATGCGCGACCTGACCGCTGCGGGCTTTGTGCAAACTGCCCACACAAACGCAGGCAAGTTCTCGTGGCTCGTGCAAGGGGAGATGCCGCAATGACGTCGCTCAAACGCTCCGCCCATCCGCCAACTGCCCGGCCCAGGCGGAGCGAGCAGTTCAAAGACGAAGTCTATCGCCAGATGTTCCGGCTTGAGGCAAGCCGTCCCGGCGCGGAAATGGAGCTGGCGCTCGCCCTGCTGCGCGCATGGCAGGATGCCGACGCGAAGCCGGAAGATATAGAAGAGCGGCAATGGCTGAGAAAAATCTGCCCCATCTGCCTTGAAATGATTGAGGCAGCAGGGCAGGCCGGTGGCTCAACGGCCCCCCGCGTACACTGATCGCCGCGTCACCCATGCGCGGCCGGAAGCCGCCGGCGTTTCGCTTGCCGCACAATGATCATGCGCAAGGCGGCTATACTGAGATAGAACCTGCTCAAGCTGCTGGGGTGAGTCATCCCTGTGCGCTGCCAGGCCCTTGTCCAGATTTCCCGCCATGCGACCTGAACTGATCCAAGCTGCCGAGTTGCTGCAACGCGACACGCCTGAGGCGGTGGAGGAAGCGATTGGCCTGCTTCAGAACACGGTGTATTCGTTCAGCATGAAGCTGTGCGGGCATCCAGAGGATGCTGAAGACACTACGCAGGAAGTGCTTTACCGCTCCCTGAGTCACCTGGCCAAGATTCGTGATCCGCAGGCCCTGGCGGTGTGGCTTTACACCGTAACGCGCAATCGCTGCTGGCGCATGCGCCGCAAGCCCGCCAATGCGCCCTCGCG
>JAJYBT010000341.1 GCA_021778875.1 Acidobacteriota bacterium
ATAGGTGGGGTAGGGAGCCGGTTCCGTGCTGATGGGCATGTGGCCAAGTTGCACCAGGTCGGCCTGCACCTGCGCCCATTCTTCAGGAATTTTCCTGGTCGTAATGGGCAGATCGGGATGCGCGTAATAGGCCAGAATGTCTTCCTTGATGCCCGGGGGAATCGGCTGCAGGGGATGCCGCGTGAGGCGGTGAAGGAGGCGGGCGTAGGTCGAGTCAGTCAGCGGATATCCGCCGGGCTGCACCACATGGCCCGTGTCCAGGTCGCGATTGGGAAGCGGATGCCGCGGCAGCCATACGGGATATGTCCGGTCCTCGTTTGCGGGCGCGTCTGCCGGCTGAGTGTTCACCGCGATGGTCCCGCGTTGCGCGGCGGCGGACTCTGTCGAGGGCGGAGTAAAGCGGGCGATCATCTGGCGCATGGCCGCAATCGAAAGCGCCACGCTGTGCATGTAGTCGGCTTCAGTGGCTGCCGAGGGGCCTTTCACGGCGACGAGCTTCAGCGGACCGACCTTGGGCAGCACAAACAGCAGACCGGCCAGGGCAAACGTGCCGATGCCCGCATTGTGGCGATAGCGGTCCCAGTGATTTTCAGCGGCGACCCCGGCGGCCTCTTTTTCAATCTCCGCAATCTCCGGCGAAACGGGCTCCACGGGCTCCTTACTGCGATGCAACAGGGTGACGGCATAGGCGATGCGGGGGATAAAGGCGCGCGCCGCGAAGCGATATCCGGCAACGTTGAAGCGGCGGCCTTTCGCAATGGAAAAGGTTTCGGTGATCCCGTATGTCTGGTAGTACGCGAGTGCGAGCTGGTGGATGGGCACCCTGAACCCGATGTGCCTGAGGTAGCGGATGGGCGCAACGCGGTGATGCGCGATTTCGTCGATGTCAAACGCAAACTCTGTCTGAACGTGCTGGCGCCTTCCTTCGGCGTAGCTGACCACGGGGCCGTACTTTTTGCGCAGCTTTGGGAACTCGACAGGGACGGCGCGATTTGTGGCGACGGAGTGCCCGATTGCGTCTCCCAGGTAGTGGGAGAGAGCGCCGGCGGCAAAGGCGAGCTCATTCGCGTTCTGCGCATTGCGGAAGAGGCTGACGACGAAGTCGCCCGAACGCACGTAATGCGTCAGGTTTGAGAAAGCCTCATCGCCGAATGGGTAGTAGCCGATGTCCTGAATGACGCATCCGCCGTATGCATAAGCGCGAGCCTGTTCCAGATCCTCGGGCGTCAGTTCCGGATAATAGCTCAGCAGCAGGGGAACAATCGAGTCCCGCCAGGTCAGGTCAATGAGCTGTTCATGCGTCAGCAGGGAATACGCGGCCGCATGCCTGCCGGCCGGAAAAAGCAACACCAGCATCAGCATAAGCATAAGGAACGTACGTGACCTTGCCATGCTCATCCTTCGTTCGGGGCTGTTTCGCCCATCGGCAAATGCCATGCCGGCTCTCTTCATTGTATCGAGTAGCACTGTGGTTGCAGAGACGTGGAGTTGAGGCGGATGAGCGGGAAGGGCTACTCCAGAAATTCGCGCACAAATGGATCCTGGCTTCTGACCAGGTCGCTGAGCGAGCCATCAAAGATAAGGCGGCCCTCAGCCAGCATCAGGTAGGTGGTATTGGGATCGGTCTCGCCCTTGGGCAAGGGCGACATGCGGCCCTCGGCTTCGTTAAAGCGATGCGAGCTCATGGTGAAGGCATCCTGCAGCCGGTGAGTCACCATCAGCGAGGGCGTGTGATAGACGTCGCGCTGCTTCACGATGAGTTCGATGATGGTGGTGGAGGTGACGGGGTCGAGGCCGGCCGTGGGCGAATCGTAGAGCAGCAGTTCCGGCTTGTGAATCAGCGCGCGGGCAATGGCGACGCGACGGCGCATTCCGCCTGAAAGGCTGCTGGGCAGCAGGTTGAATGTCTCTTCCAGGCCCACAAAGCGCAGCGCTTCGCGCACGCGGCTGTCGATTTCCTCGTCGGAAACGCGCTCCTGAATCAGCTGATAGGCAACGTTGTCTCGAACGGTGAGCGAATCAAACAGCGCGCCTTCCTGGAACACCATCCCCGTGCGCGTGCGCAGGGCGAAGAGCTTCTCTTCGCGCATGTGGGAAATTTCTTCGCCGAAGAGCTCGACGCTGCCTGAGTCAGGGCACAGCAGGCCGTTGGCCAGCTTGAGCAGCACGCTCTTGCCCACCCCGGCAGGCCCCAGCAGGATGCGCGTCTCGTTCGATCCGATGCTGAAGCTGACGTCCTCAAGCACCGGAGGCCCCGCAAAAGCGATGGAGACATTGCGGAAAACCAGGGCTGGTCCGGCGTTCCCCGCCGGGGGCTGCATCTGGGGCGCGATTGTCGGAGTCGTGTTCATCGGCTGAAGAGTGCGATCATCACCTGGCTGACAAGGAAGTCGATAAAAATGATGAGTACCGAGGAGGTGACTACGGCCTGAATGGTGGAGCGGCCCACGCCCTGCGTCCCGCCCGTTGTCCGCATGCCATAGAAGCAGCCGATCGAGGCGATGATGTAGCCGAAGATGAGCGGCTTCACCAGACCCTGCAGAATGTCCGGGTAGCGCAGATACTCATACGCCATGGAGAAGTACTGGGTGCCGTTCTGGTGATTCATGAAAACGGTAACGGCCGCGCCGCCCAGCAGTCCGCAGAAGTCGGCCAGAATGGTGAGAAAGAACAGCATCGAGAGGCAGGCGAAGATGCGCGGAGTCACCAGTTTGCGCAGCGGGTCCACGCCCAGGGCGCGCATGGCGTCAATCTGCTCAGTCACCACCATCGATCCCAGTTCGCTGGCCATGGACGAGGCGTTCCGCCCCGACACCATCACGCCGGTCAGCACTGGACCCAGCTCGCGGATCATCGACATGCTGACAAAGCGGCCCGTGACGGCCGTGGCCCCAAAGGCTGATAGCGTGGCGGCCGATTGCAGGGCCAGAACGCCGCCGGTAAAGAACCCGGCGAGCACCACAATGGAAGTGGATCCAACGCCGATGATGTCCGACTGAATGAGGAAGTCAGACCAGTAAATGGGCGGACGAACAAGGTTCATGACGGCACGAAACGCGAACAGGGAGTAGTCCTGCACGGTGAGCACGATATGTTTGGCGGTTCTGTCAATCGTCTCTATCGCCATTCGTTTTCCAGGCCGCGCAATACAGGATGGAGAGACTGTTGCTCTCATGCACAGGATAGCGCATGGCGCGGCAGTTTTTGCCCGGGAAGGCATGCTTTGCCGCTGCGCGGCAACAACAAACTCCCGCCGCGCGCGAAGCAGACGCGCCGGAAATTAATCTCATGTATCCGCATGAAAACAATAAAGATACAAGCCATATGAGCACTTAGCTCTCGACAGCGCGCAGTAAACGCGCATCTAATAAGGGAAAGCGGGGGACAATTATGCACTTATTTCGACTACGCCTGATCCTCGCGCTCATCGCCTGCGTGACGCTTGTTTCCGTAGCTTCCACTTATTTTGAGGTGTTAGCTCATAAGCACTTTCTGCGCCAGGAACTGGAGCGGCGGTCAAGGTGGATGGGCGTGAGCATTCAGCCCTCGCTGGAGCAAGCCCTGGCCGCCGGAGACATGTCCGCTCTTTCGGCCGTGGTTGCGCGGGACAAGGCGCAGACCGGGGCACTGGCGTTGGCTGTTTTCGATTCGCAGGGCAACCTGCTGTACTCGGCCGGGCCCGCAACCGTGATGCAGGCCCTCTCCTACGCGCCCATTCAGAAATCGCTGCGCAAAGGGGCGGATGTGGGCGCCTTCGGGCATGCCGCGGACATGCAATGGCTCGAGCTGGCCTTTCCCCTGCACAACGGCGACAACCTTGAGGGGGCGCTGGTCCTCGTCACAGATGCAAGCTACATCCGCGGCCAGGCTTACGATGTGTGGCGGCGAAGCTTCTGGCGGATCGTGGCGCTGATGGTGCTCATCTCCGGCATCACGTTTGTTATGGTGCGCTGGTTCCTGATGCAACCCATGACGCGGGTGGCGGAGCGTCTGCGGCGTCTGCGGACCGGAAACCCGGACGAGCTGGCGGATAAGCGCGTGCATGAGATCAACATCTTTACGCCGCTGGCCCGCGAAGTGGAAACCATGGCGGAGAGCCTGCTGGCCGCCCGTGCCGCGGCCGAGGCTGAAGCGCGCCTGCGCAATGCGGGCGAGAACCTGTGGACCGCCGAGCGACTGGCCGTGCACATGCGCGACCGCTTCGGCTCCAGCCGCATTTTCGTCGTGTCAAACCGCGAACCCTACATGCATGTGCGTCAGGGGCGGGAGATGGTGTGCGTGGTGCCGCCGAGCGGCCTTGTGACGGCCATTGAGCCAGTGTTGCGGGCCTGTGACGGCGTCTGGGTGGCCAGCGGCAGCGGCAACGCCGACGCCGCCACGGTGGACGAATTCGACCGCCTGCGCGTGCCGCCCGACGATCCGCGCTACACCCTGCGCCGCGTCTGGCTCTCCGCCGAGGAGGAGTCCAGCTACTACGACGGATTCGCCAACGAAGGATTGTGGCCGCTGTGCCACATCGCTCACACGCGCCCCATCTTCCGCGCCGCGGACTGGGAGTGCTACCAGCGCGTGAATCAGCGCTTCGCGAACGCGCTGCTTGAAGAGATGGAGGGTTGCGCCGAGCCGGTCGTCTTTGTGCAGGACTATCATTTTGCGCTTCTGCCCCAGATGGTGAAGGCCGCCCGTCCGGATGCCCG
>JAJYBT010000342.1 GCA_021778875.1 Acidobacteriota bacterium
AAGCAGTGAAGGGTTCGGTTGATTGGCCGAGGGCAGAAGCATGGGAGTTGGGCATTCCTCTATGTGGATTGGCGGCTGGTTCCCATGCCGCCAGCACGTAACCGGGTGAACTTCCACGCAGCGCCGGCAAACCGTACAAGGAGCCGGGGCCGAGGTAGTCGTAATCGCGCTTCGGTGTGGGCGTCAGCGTGGTGCTGATATTCGCGAAGCTGTGGACCAGCGCCGTCGCCACCTTGTCCATTCCGCTGATGAGAGCCAGCGCAATCAGGCTGACGGCCATCGCGTACTCTACCAGATCCTGCGCGCTCTCACCGCTCAGCAGTGTTCCCAGCCTGGATGGCAGAGTCTCAAAAACGCGCATCGTGATCCTCTTCGCGACTGCAGTTTCCGGCTTCAACCGGGTCCCGGAAAAACAACCTCATCGCAGAAACAGGAAAGAGGTGAATCCTGATCGGCCCGGTGTCGCCATTGCGTGCGGCCATTCATCTCGCGGGCGAGACGCCAATGCGTCTCGCCCGCGGATTGGCTGAGGACCGGGGCAAACCTGCGGCGCTTACGCCAGCGAGGTGCTGATGTTCGTGAATACCGTGGTCACGGCGCTTGCCACGTAGCCCACGCCGGTGATGGCGGCCAGGGCAATGAGGCTGACCAGCAACGCATACTCAACCAGATCCTGACCTTCTTCCTGGCCCAGCAGGGCCTGCAATTTCAAGCTCAACATTTGCAGAAGCACGTTGCTCATGATCCTTTTCTCCCTTTTGATTATCCGGCTCGGCCGGTCAGAAACTTTCGAGGACACCGCATGCGAAGGGGGAAGCGCTTCAGAAACCAGGGAAGCCAGCTTGCTCAATCCTTGCGGTCGTTGCTTCGTTGAATCTTTCCAGATCACACCCTGGCTGGGGAGACGCACATCCGGCATGTTTGCCTTTGCGTCTCCCCGCTCGGGAGCTGAGGATCTGGGTAGCGCGGCAGGGTAGAACTACGCCAGCGAGGTGCTGATGTTGGTGAATACCGTAGTCACAGCCTTCGCCACATACCCCACGCCGGTGATGGCGGCCAGAGCGATCAGGCTGACCAGCAAGGCATACTCAACCAGGTCCTGACCTTCCTCGCGGTTCATCAGTTCCTGCATCTTGACATACATCTTCAGGTACATCGTGTTCATGGGTCCTTCTCCGTTTTGGTTTATCCCAGCCTCAGCCGGGGCACTCTGGTGCATGCATCCCGCATGCCAATCCGCGCATCCTGCCTGGTTTCACGCATTTTCAATCACTTACGGCACGAACCATCGTGGTTACCCCCGAACGCGCTGTATACGTCCGTTTACAGCGCCCGGCGTGCAGAATTGTCCCGTTTACATCCGTGCCCGCTCGCCACGCTGTAAAAGGGAGGAATAAGAGAACGCGAGCCCGGGCAATCATCCGGGCATTTTCTTTGCGCCAGCACGCCAGGGCTTACGAAGCGGTATCGGTTTGATTGCGCGTCGCCACGAAGTACCATGCGCACCAGGCCGGAGCCGTCCACAGATACCACGCAGAGACGATGCGAACGCCGGCAAGCTGTGCGTCCAGGATGAGCACCAGCGCCGCCAATGCAGGAATGAGAAGAGGGCGGCGGCCGCGGTAGGCCGCGTCCATCAGGGCAGGAACCGCCAGGCACTGATCATAGAGAAAGCAATACGGCGCGGCGAGCAGCGCTGCCAGCATCAGCGGGCTGCCGTGGCGCGTCCAGTTCCATTCATGACGGCGGCGCCAGAAGTAGACCACTGCCCAGAGGCATGCAGGAACCACAAGCAGGAAGCGGGCTGCGGGATGCTGCGGCCACAGCCAGTGGCGAAGCGCGTCGGCAAGGCAGGGAATGAATTCATTCTCGACCAGCGGAGAGCGAAGCATGGCCGCGTAGTCCGCCCAGGCCCGCGGGGCAATGGCCAAGGCAATCGCGCTGGAGATCGCGAGCGCGGCAGCGCCGCCGGCCAGAATGCGCCAGGCGCGCGTGAAGACGATCCACACAATCAGCACCACGGCAAAGGGCAGAAAGAGATGCGGCTTGAGCATGCACAGCCACAGGGCCACGCCGGCAGCGAAGGGACGGGGTGCGTGGTAGCGCAGAAAGAGCGCCAGGCCAAGCAGGGCCAGCAGCGAAGTCTGCCCCATGGTGAGGCAGATGAGCGCCGGCGTAAAGGCGAGGCCGAGCCAGTGCAGGTGATTCCGAGGCGAGCCATGCAGCCTGCGCACAATATTCACTGAAACCAGCAGGCAGCCAAGCAGTAGCAGCGACCAAAGAATCGCCGCCACGCGCAGCCCGAAATAGCCGAGCGGATACGCGAGCGGCAGCGCCCAGGGTGGGTTGCGCATGATAAGGATGCCGCGGGCATCAAGGCCGGCGCCGTGTTCAATGGCGGAGATGGCATCGCGGTCGTAAGGGTTGGCGCCGTGAACTAGTTGGCGGCCGGTGGCCCAGTAGCTGACGAAGTCGCGCGAGCCCGCCATGTGACCGGCGAAGGGAACGGCGAAGAGGAAGAGGACCGTAACAGCAAGGCCGAGGCCGGCGACCACTGCAATGGATATCTCCGCGAGGTCGCGGGGCGGTGCGGGCGCGGAGGTGTCCAGGCCTTGAGCGTTCATTGTCCCTGCTTTACGCGATCTCCACGACATCGCCGCGCTGCGTGCCCGTGGCGCGCGCCACGCCGGCCGGAAGTTCCAGCACCGAATGTGCCCTCAGGCAAGCTGAAACCCGCCACGGCGCCACTGCATGCCGCACCTTGCGCACGCGATGTTTGCGGTCCAGGTACACAAGGTCAATCGCGAAGCGCATGAAGAAGGTGTGCACCGATTCGCAGGGCGCGATCCACAAACCCTCTCCCTCCCCCAGTCCGGCGCGTCCCAGCAATCCTTTGCTGCGCGCGGCGTGAGTTCCCGCCAGTTCCAGGTGCTCTGCCAGCACCGTCTGTCGTGTGGCATTCACCGCCCGCAGGCGCGCTTCCGCGCCTGCTTCGGCCGAGGGGTTCATTGGCTTCGTTCCACTCATTGCGATGGAGGACCGGAGGTCGCACTGCCGCTCATCGAGCCGCTGCCGGCTCCGAACTGACCGCTCGCTCCCTCAATGTTCAGCGGCGTCTCCGGCTTCATGCTGTCCACCAGCTTCTCCACCGGAATGACCGCCGGTGCCGGTTCAGACTTCGCCGCCGCCGCTCCGCCATCCGGCGTATTCATGGGCACCGTCGAGTTCGGCGGCATGAACGCCATCGGGTAGTTGAGGCTGGGCAGTTGCTGCCCCGCCGGAATCGGCGCCACCAGCTCCGGCGTCACAATCACGATCAGCTCACTGTTGTTCTTGGTGCGCTGGATGGATTGGAAGAACTTGCCCAGAATCGGAATATCGCCCACAAATGGAATCTTCTCGAAGGTCTGCGTCACCGTGTTGTCCAGCAATCCGCCAATGACGAAGCTCTGGTGATCTCTGAGTTCCACCTCGGTGTTTACCGTCCGCGTTGTGATGCCCGGAACCACGAAACCTGAGATCTGCACCTGGTTCGAGTAATCAAGCGCGCTCACCTCCGGCGCTACCTGCAGCCGGATGCTGCCGCGCGGCGTAATCGTAGGCAAAAAATTCAGCCGGATGCCGTATTCCTTGAACTGAATGCTCACCGCCGTCGATCCGCCCGCCGAAGTTCCCTGCACTACCGGGTAGGGATACTCGCCTCCGGCCAGAAAGCTCGCCTGCTTGCCGTTTGTGGCCAGCAGGTTCGGCTCCGCCAGCAGTTGTACCATTCCCTGCTGTTCGAGTGCCTGTATGTCCACGCCCGACTTCAGGCCGGGGAAGAATGCCAGCAGGTTCAGTTCGTTGGAGAGCGACGCCTGCGCCGTGCTTGAGGAGAGACCGGTTGCCCCAGTCGAACCACCCGCGCCGGAGATATACGGCGGGCTGAACTGTCCCGTCGAGATGCCGCCGATCGCGTTCCCCAGCCCCAGGTTGAAGAAGTTGATGCCCATCGAATTGATCAGCGATCGGTCCACACTGGCAAAGCGCACCTTCAACAGAATCTGCGGATCGGAGTTCGGCACCTGCACATCCAGCAGGTTTACCACCTTGCCGGCCACCGAGGCGATCTTCACGGCACGATCCGCACTAGTGAGGTCTTTCACCGTTCCGCGCAGGAAAACCGTACCGTTCTCAATCGCGATATGCACTTGTTGATCCGGCATCTCCTGGCGCAGTTCACGCCGCACTACTTCGATTGCCGAATCCGTGGCGGCGCGGCTGGGACGCACACTGATGTTGTAGAACTGGCGTCCGCCGTGAGTGTCCCAGATGATCAGGCTGGTTTCGCCCGGCGTTCTGCCGTTGATCATCAGCTCCGTCGGGCTCACTGCTGTGGCCATGGCCACGTCGCCCACACCTACGGAGACGCGCGCAATTGGCTGGGCGGTATCAACCAGTACGGTTTTGCCCACGCTCACGCTCAGGTCGTTGGCCGAGTCCTGATAGTTCGCTCCCGCCTGCTGGGGCGCGGGCGCATTCTGGGCGTGTAAACGCTCGTTCGCGCTCATTGCCAGCAGCCCTGTGCAGACACTTGCGAAGAGGAAGATTCTGGCTCTCATTGCTGCACCTCGGGATTCGCGAACTGCGCTGTCGTTGTCGTTGTGCCGTTGGTGATGACAATCGAATACGGCTTGCGGACCGGTTTGCGATAGCCC
>JAJYBT010000343.1 GCA_021778875.1 Acidobacteriota bacterium
GCTTTCGAGCACCACCACCAGCGGCTTGCCGGTGGCGGCTACGGCTTCCAGCAGCTTCTGCTGCGGAGCGGGCAGATCGAGGCTGGTGCGGTCGCCGCCGTTGAAGCCGTCAATCTTGATGCGCATCTCTTCGCCCTCAAGCTGCGGCGAAAGGCCCACAAACGCCACCACCACATCCGCTTCCTTCGCGCGGGCCACGGCTTCGTCCAGTTGCGCCTGGGCAGGCGCTTCCCACTTCAGCGTCACGCCGCCGCCGGCCCGGTCGCCGGAGTGCGAATATTCCAGCACGAATTCATGGGGATTCGTGTCGGTAAAGTCCACCGGAATCGATGGCTCTTTGGGGAACTCCATCACCGGAGGCGCGGTGGGCGAGGCGCCCGGCGCGGCCTTGAAGCTGCCCATTGCCGAGAGATCGTGACCAGCGCGCAAGCTGCCCTCGGACAAAACCTTGCCGTCCAGCATCACGCGATAGCTTTCCTTCGGCGAGTAGGGGAAGCTGTCGCCCGACTCCACCGAAAAAACGTAGTGACCCGGCGCAGGCACAGTCAGCATGCCGCTCCAGCGCACGGAGTAGTTGTGCGTGTCCACTTCCGGCGCGGGCTGGGCGTTCTCCCAGTCGGTTTGCACGTCCGGCTCGGTGGTCACGGCCACGGGGCGGCCCGTCCAATCCGGCGTGGCAAAAAACTCGGTCTTCAGCCCTTTGTTCAGGCCAAAGGCCGTGCGCGGAACCGGCACGCCCACGCCTGCCGCCAGCGTGGAGCCCTGCGCGTACAGAATCGGCGTGCCGCGGAACTGATGCAGCATGCCATCCAGCGGCGTCACCGGTTGAAACGGTGTTCCAACGTAGTTGCCCAGAATGGATGTCAGTTGGTCGGCGGTCGGTCCAACCACGGCGATGTGTCCAGCGTTGCCCTTCAGCGGCAGCGCGCCGTTGTTCTTCAGCAGAACGATGGCTTCTTCCGCGGCCTTCAGCGCAATCTGCCGGTGCTCGGGCGAGGTGGCCTCCGACACGGGAATCCTGTCCATCGGATTGGAGCCCTGCGGGTCAAACAGCCCAAGCTGGAAGCGCGCCGTGTAAAGCCGCTCCGCGGCCTGCGTCACCAGGTCCTCGGATACGAGTCCCTGATGCACGGCATCGGCCAGCGTGTTGAAGCCCGGCGTCCAGATGCTGCAGGAGAGGTCCGTGCCCGCCTGCAGTGACAGCGCGGCAGAGTGCGTAATGTCCGCGGTCTTCTTGTGCCCCTGGTTCACGTCCACAATGGCGCCGCAGTCGGAGACCACAAATCCCTTGAAGCCCCACGCATCGCGCAGGTGATCCTTCAGCAGCATCGTGTTCGTGCACGCCGGCCAGCCGTCAATCGAGTTGTACGCGCACATCACGGACTGCACGTGTCCCTCGGTCACCGTGGCGCGAAAGGCGGGCAGGTACGTCTCTTCGAGATCGCGCGGCGAGGGGTCCACGTTGAAGCCATGGCGCAGGGGCTCCGGCCCGCTGTGTACTGCGAAATGCTTGCTGGTAGCCACCGCGCGCAGATGGTTCAGGTCATTGCCCTGCACGCCTTCGATGAAGGCGATGCCCATCCTGCCGGTCAGGAATGGGTCTTCGCCATAGGTCTCCTGGCCGCGGCCCCAGCGCGGATCGCGGAAGATGTTGATGTTCGGCGACCAGAACGTGAGCCCGTAGAAGATGCGGTGGTTGCCCTCGCGCTGCGCTTCGTTGTACTTGGCGCGCGCCTCGGCGGAGACGACGTCGCCCATGCTGTGCACCATCGCCGGGTCCCACGTGGCAGCCATGCCGATGGCCTGCGGAAACACCGTGGCGTACCCGGCGCGCGCCACGCCATGCAGCGCCTCGTTCCACGTCTGGTAGTCTGGCACGCCCAGTCGCGGAATGGCCGTGGCCCAGTCTTCAAGCTGATCGGCCTTTTCCTTGAGCGTCATCCGCCCCACAAGATCATGAGCGCGCTCAGCCGCGGAAAGCCTGGTGTTGAGATAAGCAGGCTGCTGCGCCGGCGCAAGCGCGGCGAAAGCGGCAAAGGCGAGCGGGATTTGAAAAAGCCAGCGGCGAAGCTGCATGGGTCGTTCCTCCTGGATTTCCACTCCGGCCTGGCGCAAAGTGCCCGCGCGCAACCGGATGGGCTGGTTCTTCTGCCTGCGCGTCGTGCGGCCTGCCCTTCAATCGGGTTCGCCAATGGCGCGAAACAGAAAACTCAACCGCCAAGAACTCTACTAGGCCAAGGGCGAACCTGGCTAGCTTTATCGCTTTACTTATGGAAATGTTTGACGGAAAGCAGCAGGGCGCGCAGACCTCATGGCCGCGCGCCCTGCCCGGAGCAGCAAACTAATACGTCGACTTGATCGCGTAGCTCAGGCCCATCGTGAACTGGAACGAGTTCCGCTTGGTGGGAGGCTCTGACGCGGGCGGGTTGTTCAGGTAGCTGTCCATCGTCCCAATCGAGAAGCCAAAGTTCTTGTACACGGGAAACGTCAGCGTGTTGGTTTCATACGCCGAGTAGGCGTGCATGTTGTTGTACGCGGGAATATACGCAAGGCTCTGCAGATACGTCACCAGCTTCAGGTGGAGCGCGTAGTTTGCTCCGAAGGTCGAACCAATCAGGTTCAGATTGCTGCCGGGGCCGCTGATCATGAATTTCTGCTTCTCATACTGCACGGTGCCTTTCAGGTCGGCTTCCTGCCGCGGCGTCTTGAAGAAGGTCCAACCGAAGCCGCCGCCATAGATCTGCTGCAGGTCAAGGTTCTGGGCAAAGTTGTGGTCAAAGGCCGTCTGCGCCAGCGCATAGAAGCGCGGCGAGAAGTACTGATCGCGCTCGGCGTCCGCGTGGTAGATGGCTGATTTCGTCACCACCGCCGGCACCAGCACGCCCGCAACCGTGTACGCCGGCTGCGTGATCTTGCCGTAGGACCCGGTGAAGTCCAGCGACGTGCGATCGCGCGGATTGAGCCAGCTCACCGTGGGCACCACTCGTACCAGTCCCATGCCGCCGGAAAAGGCATACTGGTTCTGCGACGCGGTCACCACTGTAGAACCGGCCGTCGCCGCGCCATTCCACCCCGCCCGCCAGCTCGGCCCGTGGTTCAACTGTTTATCCAGCTCGGCCTTGTCCATAATGAACTGCGTGCTCTTCACCGGCATCTGCATGGGAGCCGCGGCAGTCTCCGGTTGCAGCGTCAGCGTGCCGTCCTCCACCTGCAATGTCCCGGTGGGAATCTGCGCCGCCTTGTTCTTGCCCGTCACCTTGTGCAGGTTGTCGATCACCGCATACGGCTCGCTGGTGTGCAACTCCTTGATCTTGTCCCAGGTCAGGGAAATGTCTCCCAGCACATCGCTGTGGAATTTGACCGTGCCCTGCGCCTCGCTCACAAATTTGCCGTGCAGCGTGTCTCCGTTGCTCAGCACCAGCACATCCGGCGCCGGCTTGGTTTGCGCGGCGCATGCCAGGGCTCCGCCGAAAGCAGCGAGAAGCAGAAGAATTCGAACGCCGCGATGAGAAAGGGAAAAAGACGTGCCGTTCATTAACTCGGACAGGCGCATGGGGAATGATCCTTTCGCAAGTTTCAGCAGGTTGGTAAACACTTTTCTGTCTGGAGTCACCCTCAGCGCAACAGGATGTCCATGAGTTGTTTGCTTACGATGCTTCCTCGTCATCATAACCTGAATCGGACACTTGCAGGCCGCTGAGTGGCTTGCTGTGGCTTCCATCTGACTGCAAAGCTTTGAAGGACTCACGGAGCATGGCTGCTCGCAGTGAGTCCTTCGTAGGTCCGTTTTTGTGCTGGCGGGTTGCCTTACTGCGCTGCCAGAACCTCCTGCTCCAGCGCAATGGCCGCGGGGAACAGCACGTTGTTCTCCAGATGCACATGGCGGTGCAGGTCGCGCTCAAAGGCGTCCAGCCCGTCGTAGAGGCCCACTGTCGTGGGGCACGCGCCAATCCACGGAGTAAAGCCGCCCGTGGCCGCGCGCATGTCTTCCATCAGCGCTCCGGCCGATTCATGTTCGTGCATCATCATGCGGATGGGGCTTTCCACGCTGGCGAAGCATGCCTCCGGGGCCTTTGCGCTGCCGTTGTGCCGCTGTTCCAGCTTCTCAATGTAGGGGAACAGAACGATCTCCTCTTTCTGCAGATGCAGCAGCAGTTCCTCGGCGAGCTGGCTCAGTTGCCGCTCGATCTGCCCCGCCTCAGGGTGCGCCGGCCCGTGCTTGGCGGCCACGCGCTCAGCCATCGCCAGCAGCCGCGGCAGTTCGTTGCGAATGTAGCCGTGGTGCGTCTTGACGATGTAGCGGATCAGCTCGGACGGCGCGGCCTGGGAAAAGTCCTTCACGGCGGGCGCATTGCCGTTTGCAGCTTCAGCCAGGCTGGCCACAACAGCCTCCACGTCCAGACCTTTCTGGGCGCAGGCCTCGGACAGCGGCCGATTGCCGCCGCAGCAGTAGTCCAGGTGAAGGTGCTCGAAGACGCGAATGGTGGCGGGCTGGTCGAGTGCAATGGAGCGAAGCGTGGATTGGGCAGCGATCATGAAACAACCTCCTCGATGTTTCGAGGCTAGGCTGCTTTCAGGCGCACGGCAGCGACTTAAGTCACGCGCCCGGAATTCTCTCGCGCAGCCGTCTCATGTTTGCCCCGTCAAGGGTCAGTCTGTACGATGATTTGGAACTGGAGAGACTCCCAACGATGC
>JAJYBT010000344.1 GCA_021778875.1 Acidobacteriota bacterium
TCCTGCTATTGCGGCTGGTCAAAGCTCCGGCATGGTGACGGCGCAGCTTGAGAAAGTAACTCCCAGGCTCGAAGCCTATGCGCGGGTGGAGCCGATCCGGACGCTTGCTGTGAATGCCGCGGAGACGGGCACCCTCTCCGGTCTACGGGTGGTTCCCGGAGTACATGTGCAGGCGGGCGAGACGCTGGCGCGCCTGCGCGGACCCGTGGTGCGGGCGCTGCTGGTGCAGGACGAAGCCAACCTGCGCAGCGCCGAGGCCCAAATGAGCGCTGCGGAAAAGACGCTGGCGATTGAACGCGGGCAATTGCACGCGCATTTGAGTACGCGGACGACGGTGCACCAGGCCGAAGGTGCGGTTGCGAAGGCGAGGGCCGCGGTAGACGATGCGCAGTCGCGCCTTGCAGCGGCGCGCCAGATGGCGGAGATTACGGCACCTGCGAATGCAATTGTGCTTGCGCTGAGCGGCGCGAATGGGGAGCTTGTGAGCGCTGGCCAGCCGGTGTTGACGCTGCAACCGATGAATTCCTTGTGGCTGCGCGCAAGTTACTACGGAAGCGATCTGAATGAGATTCATGCCGGCATGACGGGGGAGTTCTCGCCCTCGAATGGCGGTGCACCGATTGCGGTGCGCGTCCGCGCGGTGCTTGGTGTGATGGGAGCGGGCGGCGGAGAGTCCGTTGCGATGATGCCGGTCCACCCCGGCAAACCGTGGCTGAACGGCGAGTTCGGCAAGGTGACATTGGATGAACCGGCGCGCGAGCTGGTCGCGGTGCCGACGCGCGCGCTGATTCTGAATCAGGGCAAGTGGTGGGTTATGGTCCATACGGCGCATGGAGACCGCGCGCAAGAAGTTGTGCCGGGGCCGGTGCGAGGGTGGAACACGTTTCTGCAGCGCGGGCTTTCGCCGGGTGCGGAAGTGATTGTGAACAACGCGTACCTGCTTTTCCACGCGAGTATTTCCGAGCACTTCGAGATTCCAGACTAAAGACCATGGCGGAGACAAATTACTTTCGGCGATTGCTGATGCAGCCTCTGCTGTGGGCGCTGATCTATGGCGCGCTCATTGCGTATGGAGCTTATGCGTACTGGAAGATTCCGGTGGAGGTGCTGCCACGATTCAACTTTCCGGAGATCAGCGTCTTTACTCATCAAGCCGGAGCTACCTCTACCGAATTAGAGACGGAGATCACGCGGCCGATTGAAGGGCAAATGCTTGCGTTGCCGAATCTGGTAAGTGTGCGCTCCAGCATGGGCAACGGGACGGTGGAGACGGACGTGCGCTTTCGGGAAGGCACTGACCCGGAGCTTGATTTAATGGCGGTCAACAGCGCCATTGACCGTGCACGCGCAGAGATTCCTGCATCCGTCCAGCCGGTTGCGCAGATCATGGGAAACAGCATCAACGAAGTGGCGGACTACAGCCTGCAGATTCCCGCTGGAGATTCCCCGGCTCAGGCAGAGCAGGAGCTGCGAGCCAATGTTGTTCCGGCGCTGCGCGCGCTGCACGGCGTGTTCCGCGTGGAGGTTTATGGAGCGGGCGAGGAATCGCTGTGGGTGCAGCCGAATCTTGCGGCGATGCATCGCTATCAAGTGCCGGCGACAGCCATTGTGGCTGCGCTGCGGCAGGAAGTTTTGCTGGCTCCGGGCGGGTATTTAACGCAGGGGCACCACGACACATTTATTGAAGTCCGCAGCCTGCCGAAACACATTCACACGCTCGAGGGAATCCCAGTCGCGAGCGCGAACGGGCCGATTCCGCTGCGCGATCTGGCGCGGGTGATTCGCGCCCCGATCCCGACGCTCAACGCAGCGATTCTTGATCGCGAGCCAAGTGTTGCGCTGATTGTCTTCAAGCAGCCGAACGCTTCGACTGTGCCGGTAGATGAAAGCGTACGGCGGGTGCTGGACAGCAGCCTGCCGGAGTTGCCGCCGGGTGTGCGATGGGTGAGAGTCTACAGCCAAGGGCACCTGGTTCAGAGCGTGGGCTCGGACCTGGGGAGGAATCTGCTGATCGGCGGCATTCTGGCGATTGCAGTTTTGTTGTGGGTCCTTGGCGCGGGGCGCGGCATCTGGGTGCTCGCGCTGAGTATTCCGCTTTCGCTGCTGCTGGGGATCGCCGGGTTGTACGCCACGGGCCAAAGCCTGAACCTGATGACGCTGGGCGCGCTGACGATTTCTGTTGGACTGCTTAGTGACGACGGAATCATTGTTCTGGAGAGCATCTATCACCGATGGGAAATGGGAGACGAGCATTGGACGGGGGTAGCGCGAGGACTCCGCGACATCGTTGGCCCGGATGTCACGGGGACGCTCACAACGGTGTCAGTTTTCGTGCCATTGCTGTTTGTTGGCGGGCTGGCGGGACTCTTCTTTATTCCCTTTGCGCTGGCGATGGCGATTTCGCTGCTGGCGTCGCTGCTGATTTCTGTCACGCTGATTCCGTTGAGCCTTGGATTTTTGAAGGCCAAGGCACGCACCACGGTCACGAGCGCCGGCCGCGCACTTGAGTGGCTGCGAGGACAGAACGAGCGTCTATTCGGGCTAGTGGCGCGGCACCCGTGGGTGAGTTTGTCGACCTGCGTGGCGCTGCTGCTTGCGAGCCTGGCTGGTCTGGTGCTGGTTCCTATCAACTTTCTGCCGCTGCCGAATGAGGGGGTGCTGCTGTTGAGTTTTACGCTGCCGCCCGGATCCTCGATGCTGGACACGGAAGACGCTGTGATGCGCATGTCCAGACACATGCAGGCGGACCCGGCCGTGCAGGACGTCTTTGCGCGCATCGGGTCGCCGTCAAACGGCATTTACACCGAGCCAGCATACGCGGGAGAAATTCAGATCACGCTCAAGCCCGGGGTAAACGTGGACAGTCTGAATTCAATCGCTGCCAAGCTGATGCGAGAGGCGCGGACGAACGGCGTTCAATTGTCGATTGATACGCCCACCATTGAGCGGGTGGGCGAAAGTCTTTCCGGACTGCCGCAGCCATTTGTGATCAATGTGTACGGCTCAAGTATTGACACGATGCGTCACATTGCCGGAGAGATCGTGCGGCGACTACGCCCGATTCCGGCGCTGAGCGACATTTTTAATAACGACGGCTATCGCATTACAGAGGTTCGGATTGTGCCGAATCCGGATGCTCTTGCGGCTGCCCACATGACTGCGACACAGCTCTACGCGCAGGTGGCTCCGCTGCTGAATGGCGAAATTGTTGCGCAGGTTCCTGAAGGCAATGTATCGCTGGCGCTCTATGTGCGGCTTGCGGATGCTGATCAGAAGTCGCTGGCGTCGCTGAGGCAGTTGCCGATTCGCACGGCTGGATGGACGCCGCTGGGCGCGCTGGCAACGGTAAAGCTGGTCACCACGCCAAATGAGATTGGCCATATTGACGGCGCACGTGCGCTGGAGATTCTGGCCACACCAACGGGACCACTGGGCAGTACGATTGCGTCCGCGCGCAAGGCGCTGGCGGGGCTGAACCTGCCGCCGGGGTATCGCATCGGCTTCGGTGGACTGTATCCGATGCTGGAGCGAGCGGCACTTGGTCTGCTGGGTGCGGCGACGGCGGCATTTTTGCTGATGGTTGTAATCATGATTCTTCAGTTTGATGGGCTGCTGGTGCCGGGACTGCTGTTAATGCAGATTCCGCTTGCCTTTACCGGCGGCGCGGTTGCATTGCTCGTAAGCGGCGTTGGATTGAACGCGATTGGGCTGGTTGCGTTTCTTACCCTGGTGGGGATTTGCCTGAATCACGGTATTGTTCTGCTGTACCGCGCGCGGCGGAATGAGGCAAGCGGTATGGCGCCCGCCGATGCCGTCGCAGAAGCGGTGCATGTGCGGTTCCGACCGATCGCGCTGACTACGCTCACTGCGATTCTGGGCATGCTGCCAACGGCGCTGGGATGGGGTCAGGGAGCTGCACCGGAACAAGGGCTTGCAGCCGTGGTGCTTGGCGGCATTTTGTGGAGCGCGTTGCTGAGCACGAATTTGCTGCCTGCGCTCTATTTGCATATGCGCCGCAGACAACTGGCAAAGGAGGCGCGCGCATGACGAGAGGATTCGGTCGTGTCGCTTCCCGTTTCGTCGCGGGATTGCTTTACCTCGCAATGGGCGGGTGTGCGAGCTATCATCCAGAGCCGCTGCCGACTGTGCCCGACCTGACGCACGCCCCGGAGTTGACTGTGCCTGCGAAGGAGTTTCTGCTGCCAGGGCTCAAGCCGCATGCCATTGCCGCGAACGGGCTGGATGCGACGACGGTGGTGATGCTAGCGGTATTCAATGATCCGGACCTGAGAGCGGCGCGCTTGCGCGAAGGCGTGGCCGATGCACAGATGCTGCAGGCTGGGTTGCTGCCGGACCCGCAGCTCAGTGCAGGCTTTGCGATGTCGGCGCGCAATTACGGCGGGGCTTTGGGATTGAGTGAAGACATCCAGGCCCTGGTTACGCGGGGCGCAGCGAAGGCGGCGGCATCTGACGCACAGAAGCAGGTGCACCTGGGCATTTTGTGGCAGGAGTGGCAGGTGGCGGCGCGGGCGAGTGAGTTGTTCATCCAGGTGCGCAGCGATGAAAAGCTCCTTAGCGTTCTTCGGGAGGATGCGAGTTTGCTTGCGGGGCAGTATCACGCCGATTTGCACGCCATGCAGCGGGGCGATGCAACGGCTCCGGTTGTTTCTGCCGATTTGGTGCAGTTG
>JAJYBT010000345.1 GCA_021778875.1 Acidobacteriota bacterium
CGCCAGCACGATTGGCAATTTCTGGGTTGATATGACCCGCGCCTTGCTGTATGTTCTGCTGCCGGGTTCGGTCATCTACGCGCTGTTGCTCGTGAGCATGGGAGTGCCGCAGAACCTGCACGGTTACACGCAGGCCCACACGCTTGAACAATCCGGGTTCGTTCAAAGCATTGCGCAGGGTCCAGTTGCATCGCAGGAAGCGATCAAGATGCTGGGCACCAACGGCGGCGGATTCTTCAATGCAAACAGCGCGCATCCCTATGAGAATCCAACGCCGCTTTCCAACTTCGTCGAGATCCTGTCGATCTTCCTGATCCCGGCGGGACTGACCTGCACACTTGGCCGCATGACAGTCTCGCGCGGTCACGGATGGGCAGTGCTGGCCGCGATGTTCGTGCTTTTTGCCTGTGGGTTTGCTGCCGTGTATTGGGCTGAGTCGCAGCCGCACCCGCTGCTGCACGGCGTCGCACAGACCGGGAGTCCGACTGCGCCGGCCGGCAACATGGAGGGCAAAGAAGTACGTAATGGCATTGCGGAAAGCGCGCTGTTTGCCACGGCCACGACCGATGCCAGTTGCGGAGCAGTGAACAGCATGCATGACAGCTTCACTCCGCTCGGTGGCCTGGTGCTGCTCACCAACATTCTGCTGGGAGAGGTGATCTTTGGCGGAGTGGGCGCAGGGCTTTACGGCATGCTGATTTTTGTTGTGCTTGCTGTGTTTATTGCGGGCCTTATGGTGGGCCGCACGCCGGAGTATCTCGGAAAGAAAATCGAAGCCTATGACGTAAAGATGGCCATGCTCTATGTGCTCGTCTTCCCATTCATCATTCTCACGCTGACGGCGGTCTTCGTTCTTGCGCCGCGTATCGGCCTTGCCAGCCTCGGTAATCCCGGGCCGCATGGACTCAGCGAAATTCTGTATGCGTTTACCTCGGCGGCCGGTAACAATGGTTCGGCGTTCGCTGGCCTAAATGCCAACACCTGGTGGTATAACGTGACGCTCGGGTGGGCCATGCTCGCGGGGCGCTTTCTCATGCTGATTCCTGTGCTGGCGCTGGCCGGAAACCTTGCACAGAAGAAAAGCATTCCTGCTTCGCCCGGAACATTCCCGGTCAACACTCCCATGTTCACGGTGCTGCTGGTTGGAGTGGTGCTGATTTTTGGCGCGCTTACCTTCTTTCCAGTTCTCAGCCTCGGACCGATACTCGAACACCTGCAACTGCATGCGGGGATGCTCTTCCAGTGACCCGGGCAAGTGAAAGCGAGAGGAACCCTCATGATTGAGAAGCAGAGTTTGTGGGACAGGCGCATTTTTGGCCAGGCGCTGGTGGATGCGCTGCGCAAGCTGGATCCGCGCGTGATGGTCAGGAATCCTGTAATGTTTGTTGTCGAAGTCGGCAGCCTTTTGACCTCGGCGCTGCTGTTGGACAACCTGCGGCATCATCGCGACAGTTTTGGATTCAATCTGCAGATCACGCTCTGGCTGTGGTTCACTGTGCTCTTCGCAAATTTTGCAGAGGCCGTTGCGGAGGGGCGGGGCAAGGCGCAGGCCGATACGCTGCGCAAAGCCAAAGGCGAGACCGTTGCCAGACGCTACACTGCCTCCGGCGATCTGGAAGATGTTTCCAGCAGTCTGCTGCGCGCCGGAGATGTTCTGTATGTTGAAGCCGGCTGTTACATCCCTGGCGATGGCGAGGTCATTGAAGGCGTCGCGACCGTGGATGAATCAGCGATCACGGGCGAATCAGCGCCGGTGATTCGAGAAGCGGGCGGCGACCGCTCGGCCGTCACCGGCGGAACAAAGGTCATCTCCGACTGGCTCAAGATTCGCGTCACATCCAATCCTGGAGAGACCTTTCTCGACCGCATGATTGCCCTTGTCGAGGGCGCCACGCGCCAGAAGACGCCGAATGAGATTGCGCTGAGCATCCTGCTGTCCGGGCTGACCATTGTGTTCCTGCTGGCGGTGGTGACGCTGCAACCTTTTGCCATCTACTCGCGAGCGCCGCAAACCGTCTTTGTGCTGGTCTCGCTGCTCGTTTGCCTTATTCCCACGACCATCGGAGGGCTGCTCTCTGCAATTGGCATCGCAGGCATGGATCGCCTGGTTCAGTACAACGTTCTGGCGATGAGCGGGCGCGCCGTGGAAGCTGCGGGCGACGTGAGCACTTTACTTCTGGACAAGACCGGCACGATTACGCTGGGCAATCGCCAGGCAACGGAATTCTTTCCAGCCCCCGGCATCAGCGCGGAACGGCTCGCCGGCGCCGCGCAGCTTGCCTCGCTCTCCGATGAAACGCCAGAGGGCCGCTCCATCGTTGTGCTCGCCAAGGAGCATTACGGCCTGCGCGGAAGGAATCTGGAAGACATTCATGCCGAGTTTGTGCCATTTACCGCGCTAACCCGCATGAGCGGAGTGGATTTGCACGGCGTGCGCATTCGAAAGGGATCCGCCGATGCCATATCGCGCTTTCTTGAAGAGCAGGGCTCCGCGATGCCGAAGCGTGTGCGCGAACGGGTGGAGGAGATCGCACGCGAGGGAGCGACTCCGCTGATTGTTGCGGAGAACGCCACGGCGCTCGGCGTGATCTATCTGAAGGACATCGTGAAGGGCGGCCTGAAGGAACGGCTGGCGCATCTGCGCGCCATGGGCATTCGCACCATCATGATTACAGGCGATAACCCGCTCACCGCTGCCGCGATTGCACGCGAGGCCGGTGTGGATGATTTTCTTGCGGAAGCCAAACCGAAGGACAAGATGGACCTGATCAAGCGCGAACAGGCCAAGGGAAAACTGGTGGCCATGACCGGCGACGGAACCAACGATGCTCCCGCTCTGGCGCAGGCCGATGTGGGTGTGGCCATGAACTCCGGAACACAGGCGGCAAAAGAAGCCGGCAACATGGTCGATCTCGATTCAAATCCCACCAAGCTGATTGAAATCGTTGAGATAGGCAAGCAGTTGCTGATGACGCGCGGATCCTTGACCACGTTCTCCATCGCCAACGATGTGGCAAAGTACTTTGCGATCATTCCCGCCATGTTTGCCGGTGCGTTCCCGGTTTTCAGCGCGCTCAACATCATGTATCTGCACTCGCCGCAATCCGCCATCTTATCGGCGGTCATCTTCAATGCCATCGTCATCATTGCGCTGATCCCGCTGGCGTTGAAAGGCGTCAAGTATGAGCCACGGCCTGCTGCGGCCCTGCTGCGGCGCAATTTGCTTGTGTATGGAGCGGGCGGCGTGCTCGCACCCTTCTTTGGCATCAAGGCCATCGACCTGGCCCTCGTTGCGCTGCACCTGGCGTGAGCTTGCAGCCACCGCATTGTTCATGGAGACGATTGTGCATTCAGTCTGGAAAACATCGCTACGGTTCGCTCTTCTCACCACGGTTCTGTTTGGCTTCGGTTACCCGCTTGCTGTCACAGGTGTCGCAGGCATGTTGTTTCCGCGCAAGGCCGCCGGCAGCCTGATTCTGAAGAACGGCCAGGTGGTTGGCTCGGATTTGCTCGCGCAGGGCTTCAGCTCCGGCCGCTACTTTCATCCCCGGCCTTCTGCCGCAGGCAACGGATACGACGCCTCCAGTTCGGGCGCTTCCAACCTGGCTCAGACAAATGCGAGCTTCGTTCATCGAACCCAGGGCGATATCGACAAATTGCAGGCAGAGAATCCCGGTCAGCCCGTGCCTATCGATCTTGTCACTGCCTCGGGCTCCGGGCTGGACCCTGACATCACGCCCGATTCGGCGTTCTATCAGGCTGGCCGTGTAGCCCGCGCCAGAGGGTTAAACCAGGAGCGTGTCCGCGAGCTGATCAGGAAGCACACGGTTGCGCGTCAGTTCGGCCTGCTCGGAGAGCCGCGAGTCAATGTGCTTGAACTCAACATGGACCTCGACGGGCTGAATCATTGATGGACAGCATCATGCATTGGCCGGACGCTCATGATCGCGCGGCTGCAAATGCATCTACTGCTGCGGCGGGGCATGCCCCATGAACTTGTCCGCCCATTGGATGAAGTACTTCATGTTGGGCGCATCGGTGTGGCCGCCGTCATCCTGACGCCACGCAAGTTGCCCGTCGAGAAGGCCCTGATTGACTGGAGGCATCTTCGCCGAGCGATAGTCGCCGTCAATCCCGAGACCCGTTGCGCCCAGCAGCGTGTATACGCGGCTTGCATCCACTGTGGCCATGAAGCTGCCTTCATGATCGAGCCATTTGGCATCGCCTTTGGCCGGGATGCCATAGCTGATAAAGGTGAGCCGGGGCGCACAGAGCGCGATGAGTTCGTTCGAATCGACGGGAATGTCGCCGGGGTTCATGCTGCCGAAGGTGGCCTGAGAGGCTCCGTACTTCATGAAGTTGCCTGCCATCCAGTAGTATTCGCCACCTGTGAGACTCTCCACAGCTTCGCCGAAGTTGCGCCGCAGCAACGTGGCTCCACCTTTGCCGGATGAGCCGACGAGGACCATCGCGAAGCGCTGGTCGAAGGCCATGGTGATCAGCGCAGCCTTGCCATAGCGCGACACGCCTTCAATGCCAGCGTGTTTCGCGTCAACGGCTGAGTCAGTCTCAAGATAATCGAGTCCGCGGCTCGCGCCCCAAGCCCAGGCACGCAGCGCACCCCAGTCCTCCGGCTTGCGCGGCTGGCCTTTGTTGACCAGACCAATGATGCCGCG
>JAJYBT010000346.1 GCA_021778875.1 Acidobacteriota bacterium
CGTGCACCTGCCCGCCGTCGACCGCATCTTCACCATCACCCAGGGCAAAGGAATCACCGGCGTACTCTGCACCGCCTGCAACAAGAAAAAATAGAAACGGCGCCCTTCGCAAGCACTCCTTGGATTGTGCCGGGGCAGGGATTTTTGCGAATCTCTAGGTGTCCCCATCTCGAAGAGACGTGGGCGAATTGCCGACCGCTTCTTAACTGACCGCTTTTCAACTGATCGGACTTTCACTGACCGATCTTTAGCCGCCTCACCGTATATGCCACAGGCTGTATAGCAGCACCGCCAGCACAACCGCGCTCACCCACACGTAAAGCTGGTCTTTCTCCAGCAGAAACCCAACTCCCGCCAGCATCACCCGCACCACCGGAGTCGCAACTAGCAGCAGCAGCCCCAGCTGAATCACGCTCGCCGCGTCGCCGTGCATTACGCCCTGCCAGATCCCGCCCGGCGTCCGCAGGTGGTGCGCCACCGGATGGAAGTGGCTGTAGTCCGTTCTTGGTCCCACCGGCGCATGGATCAAATACAGAATCGCGCCAATCAGCACCACCGTCGCCGCCAGCAGCACGCCTGCCTGCAGCGTGCGCCCGACCGCCAGCTCCAGCTTCTCGTCTGTCAGACGTCGCATTACAGCCTCCCCGTCACGCTGTTCAAGATCATCTCAAACCCGAGCACTACAATCACCAGCGAAAAGATGAGGCGCAGCGTCTTCACCCGCGCGTTCACCAGAATCTTCGCGCCCACCAGCGCCCCGGTCAGCACCCCCAGCATCACTGGCATCGCCAGCTCCGGCAATATGTAACCGCGACTGAAATAAATTCCCGCGCCTGCCGCCGCCGTCACGCCAATCATGAAGTTTGAAGTTGTCGTCGATACCTTGAACGGCAGCGCCATCGCCTGGTCCATCGCCAAAACCTTCACCGCGCCCGCGCCCGTCCCCAAAAGTCCGGACAGCGTCCCCGCACCGAACATCAACCCAAAGCCCACCGGGACCCGTTGCGCTACATACTCCTCTTTCCTGCCGGCGTGCGGAAAATTCCCGTGTAGTCGCAGCATCCCAGCCAGCCGGTTCGGCTTCAGCGTGCCCTCGTCATGGTGCTTCCCTTTGTAAGACGCGACCGCCGAATACAGCAGCAGCAGGCCGAAGATGAACCCGATCGCCTCCGTCGGCACCTTCGTCGTCAGATACGCCCCAAACACCGCACCCAGCGTCGTCGCGATCTCCAGAAACATTCCGATACGTATGTTCGAGAAGCCTTCGCGCACGTAAGCCGCCGCCGCGCCCGACGATGTCGCAATCACCGACACCAGTGACGCACCAATCGCGTACCGTATGTCCACGCCAAAGACCAGAGTCAGCAGCGGAACAATCACCACGCCGCCGCCCAGTCCCGTCAATGCTCCCAGCAGCCCCGCCAGCAGCGACCCTAAAAAAAGAAGGCCAGAAAACTCCGAAGTACCCATGCCCTACCAGACTACATCTCCGCCCCAGCCGCGATTCATCTCATCGCAAAGAAATTCACATTCCCGCAACGGTGGCCACCGGCTCATGGCCATCGGCTACTGGCTATTGGCCATCGGCTAATCGGCTGCCCTCACCACTGCCACCGAATCCGGAACTAGCCTCACGCCATCCCCCTCCAGCGCAATATCCTCGCAGGACTTCAGCACCACCGCCGCGCCCTTCGGCATTAGCAGCGTCACCGGCTCCGGCCCCGCATTCAGCGCAACCAAAAAACGCCCGCGCCGCAGCACCAGCCAACGCGCCGCCTCGTCAAACTCCACTTCCACATCGCCCGTCACCAGGTCCTCAGGATGCGCATATCGCAGCGCAATCAGCTCGCGATACCACCCCAGCATGCCCGCATGCTCCGGCTCCGCAATCTCGTCCCACTTCAGCTGCGACTGCAAAAACGTCGCCTCATCCTGAGGGTCCGGAATCTCCTCCGGCTTCCATCCAAACGCCGCAAACTCCTTCTTGCGCCCCTCACTCACCAGCTTCCCCAGGCCCTCTTCATGATCGGTGAAGTACAAAAAGGGAGACGAAGCCGCCCACTCCTCGCCCTGAAAAATCATCGGCACGAACGGAGCCGTCAGCACCAGCGCCGCCGCAATCTTCACCCGTCCCATCGACGTCCGCATGTGCAGCCGGTCGCCCGTCGCGCGATTCCCCACCTGGTCATGGTTCTGCGCAAATCCAAGAAACCGCCACAGCGGCAGCCCCTCCGCCGGCCTGCCGTGCACGCGGTCCCGATACCCCGAATACTTCCCGTCATACACAAACGCCTTCTGCAGCGCCTTCGCGACGTCGGCCATCTGCCCAAAGTCCGCATAGTATCCGCCGCGATCACCCGTCAGCAGCGCCACCAGTGCATGATGAAAATCATCGCTCCACTGCGCATCCATTCCGTAGCCGCCAACTTCCCTGTCCTTAACCACACGCGGATCATTCAAATCGCTCTCCGCAATCAGCACAAAGCTCCGGCCCGTCTCCTGCTCCAGTTCGGCAACCTCTGCCGTCATCTGCTCCATAAAGTGCACAGCCGAGCGGTCCAGATATGCATGCACTGCATCCAGCCTTAGCCCGTCAAAGTGGTAGTCCCGCAGCCACATCTTCGCGTTGTCAATAAAGAAGCGCCGCACCTCCTCGCTGCCCGCGCCTTCAAAGTTCACCGCATCGCCCCACGGAGTGTGATGGCTCGCCGTAAAGTACGGCCCAAACCGCGATAGATAATTCCCCGATGGCCCCAGGTGGTTGTAAACCACATCCAGCAACACCGCCAGCCCATGCGCATGCGCCGCGTTCACAAAATGCTTCAGGCCCTCCGGGCCGCCATAGCTCTCCTGCGGAGCAAACATGTCTACGCCGTCATAGCCCCATCCGCGCTCACCCGGAAACGCCGCCACCGGCATCAACTCCACATGCGTCACGCCCAGCGCTCGCAGATACTCCAGTCGATTCTCCGCTGCTGCAAAAGTACCCTCTCCCGTGAACGTCCCCACATGCAGCTCGTAGATCAGCGCATCCCGCAGCTCCGGCGCACGCCACTTCGCATCAGTCCACGCAAACGTCGCATGGTCCAGCACCCGCGACATCCCATGCACGCCATGCGGCTGCCACGCCGACTGCGGATCAGGCAACACCATCCCGTCGCCATTCAACACAAAGCCGTAGTCTGTTCCCGGACCGGCCTCAGCAACTTCCGACTGCCACCATCCGCGTTCCGCCTGGGTCAGCGGCCACAGCTTTTCCCTGATCTTCACGTCCACTCGCTCCGCTCTCGGAGCCCACACTCGAAACAATTGCATGCTTTTCCTTGCTAACCCGTGGCTATCAGCTTCTAACTGCCATCTACGATCTCATAAACGTCAGCCTTGCAGCCTCCAGAAACCAAGGCTAGCGGCTAATAGCTAGCAGCTAATCGCTGCCTTTATTGCTCGTGATAATTCCGCATCAGCCCGCCATCAATCACAAACGTCGAGCCGTTAATGTAACCCGCCGCATCCGACGCCAGATACGCCACCAGCCCCGCCACATCATCCACCGAGCCCAGTCTGCCCAGCGGAATATTCTTTAGCAGCGCATTCAGCTTCGGCTTGTTCTCCAGCAGCGCCGTGTTGATCGGCGTCGAAATCGCACCCGGAGCCACATTGTTCACCGTAATCCCCAACGGCCCCAGCTCCACCGCCAGATCACGCATGAGCATCCGCACGCCGCCCTTGCTCGCGCAATACGTCGCAAAATTCGGAAACGCCATGTCCTCATGCACGGAACTGATGTTGATCACTCGCCCCGGCTTCTTCGCTTCGATCAACCGCTGCGCAAACGCCTGTGTCAAAAAGAACGGCCCCTTCAGATTCACGCCCAGCACCAGATCATATTCCTGCTCGGTCGCCTCCCAGAACGGAGCCTCCTTCTCTACCCCCGCGTTGTTCACCAGAATGTCCGCACCGCCAAACGCCTGCCATGCCTCATTCACCAGGTTGCGCACCGCGCTCACCTGCGACACATCCGCCTCCACCATCACGCCCTTCGCACCCGACGCCTGCACCTTCTTCAGCGTCACCTCCGCGCCATCCGGACTACCAACGTAATCAATCACCACGTTCGCGCCTTCCTGCGCCAACCGCTCGGCAATCCCCTGTCCAATTCCCGAGCTCGATCCCGTCACAATCGCCGTCCTGCCTGCAAGCATACCCATCCCTCAACTCCTCCCCTCTTGAATAAATATTTGGATTCAACAAGTAGGATGCAAAATCGCGCACCATCGCCTCACGGGCATGCGACAGCTTGCCCATAGATTGAGCAAGCCTGCAAACAAGCAGGCATCTCCAACAATGTTCGATTAAATGTTGCTGGCCGGATCCACTGGCTGCAGCACCGCCTCGGCGGACTTCGCCGCAGTCTTCTTCTGCGTCTTCGCCGTTGCCGCCTTGTTCGGCGTCGCCGCTTCCTGCACCTTTGTCGTACTCGCAGGGCTCGTCGAAGTCGCCCCCGCCTTCACCGCATCTGCCTTCGGCATGCTCGCCGGAGTCGGCACACCCTGCGCCGTCGCCGCGTTCGGCGAGGCTGCACTCGGCGGTGCCGCCGCCGTTGTTGGCGACTTCGGTGTCGCTGGCGATTGCGAGGTTGCCGGCTCTTTCGGTGTCGTCGCATTCGGAGCC
>JAJYBT010000347.1 GCA_021778875.1 Acidobacteriota bacterium
CTACGCCATCAACCCCGCACGCGACCTTGGCCCGCGCCTCGTGCATGCGCTGCTGCCGATTCCCGGCAAGGGCGGATCGAACTGGAGCTATGCGCCCATTCCCATCGCCGGCCCGCTGCTGGGCGGCGCGCTCGCCGGGCTTCTGCTGCACTTCGCGCACGTGTAATGCAGGCGCGTCAGCAGACGCGACGGAATCCAATTCCCATCAGCGCCGCGGTCTTCTCCAGTGTCGCGGCCACGTGTCCCACGCCTACCGCGCAATGATGCGCAGGCCCCTGCGCGTTCCACGCATTCACAAAGCCCCGCGCGCCCAGCGGAAAACGGTAGCGGCTGTTGGTGTTGCCAATCTCCAGAATCGCTCCGGGCACACACTCGCCCTCAGCCACCACCAGCTTGAAGCGCGTCTCCGTATCCTCGGCAATGGACAGCAGCGTCACCGGCCCGTGCTTCACAGACATTTCCACGGAAAGGCCGCGGCCCACCTTGCCGTGATACACGCGCAGCGGGCGCACCTTGGTCTTGCCCTCGGCAATGGCGATATGGCCGGGCCCGTCGTGCCCCATCAGCACCAGGTCGTCGTTGAAGTCCATCGCGTAGTACTCGGTAAATGAGCCGCCCGCACCCAGCACGTCCATCATCTTCATGGCCAGCACGTTCTTCACCTCATACTCGCCGGCCACGGGAATGTGCCGCGCGGTCAGCAGGGATGTGCCAAGAATGATGGAACTCATCGTGTTTTCATTGGCGTCATTGCCTGATCCCTTGTAGTAGTAGGCCAGCGCGTCCAGCTCATGCTGCGCGACAAATGCGTCCAGCGCCACGGCGGTCCGGGCGGCGCGGCGCAATTCATCGGGCGGACAGTCCGGCTGCACATCGAAACTGGTCTGGAACTCAGCAACGCGGCGCGTGATGTCGTCCTCCCGCACCTCGCCCGCCAGAGCGCTCAGCTCGTCCACCTCAACAAGCTCAACGTGCGTGCCAAAGACGATCGAGACCAGTGTCACGTCCGTCATGATGTCCAGCATGCCGCTGTAGTAGTGGCCCATCAACCCGAGTCGCGCAGACGACAGCGTGGAGCGCACGCGCGCCGCAGCAAGCCACTCCTCGATTTCTCGCCACGTCTCATCTTCGTCCAGCACTCCCGTCACCTGATGGAAGGGAATGCGCGCCCGCTGGAGCACATTGGCAATCTCCGGCACCGGGCACGCCGAGCAGTATGCAAGCCAGTGGCCCGTCATGGCCGTGCGATCCTCGAGCCGGTTAAAGGCCGCATAATCGATGGCTGCTTCCGGCTGCAGATTCAGCACCAGCACCGGAACACCCGCGCGCTGCACCAGCGGCAGCACGGTGTTCGAGAGCGCATATGTGGTCACATAGAGAAACAGCACGTCGATGTCTTCGCGGCGGCACTGGCGGCCAGCTTGTTGCGCGCGCTGCGGCGCGTCAACAAGGCCCAGGTTCACCACAGCGACACCGGGCCTCGCCAGCCGCCCCGCCACGCGTGCCACATAGCCCTCAAGCTGCGCCTTGAGCCCCGCAAACTGGCTCCAATAGGCGTCAAGCCCAATGCCGCACAAACCCACGCGCAGTGGTTGCTCCGCGCTCATCGTTGCTCCTTGCTGGTCCGACCGTCGTCAAGGCAGATAAAAGACCTCTTCCATCATCGGAAAGCGCTCGCCGGGACGCAAGCCTTCATGGGGCGCGAAGTAAGGCGCCATCGCCTGCTGCCAGCGCAGGTTCACGGGATCATTCTCAATCCGGCTCCATGTGGCTTCAAAGTCCACAGCCCGCAGCGCGAGAATCAGCAGCTCGTCGCGGCGATAGATGGAGTACTCGCTGATGCCTGCGCGCTTCAGCAGCGCCAGCATCTCCGGCCACACTGCGCGATGCGCCTCCTCATACGCCTCTGCCGCGCCGGGACGCAGGCGCAGCATGAAGGCATAGCGCTTAAGCGGCTGCGCCTCGACGGGTGCCGCGCCCGTGCTCACCAGTTCACCACCGCAACAGCGAAGGGCTCCAGATGGAGCTTGCCGCCCTCCGGCTTTACGCTGCGCGCCGGGCCGTCGCCGGTCTGTCCATCCACTGCGACGGCGCTGGCCTTGTCCGCATCGGGCAGCGAAACATCCACCGCCCACGCGCGCTTGTTCGCCAGCAGCAGCTTGTTTCCGCCCGGCGTAACAAAGGCCTGTGCGGCCACGTTGCCTGCATCTTTATTCTTGCCTTCCACCTTTGTCGTGACCAGCTTGTCGCCGGGATGAAAGTTGTCCTTGATGAGCTTCAGCACCCAGTAGCGGGCATTCGGCTGGTTGTTCTGCCAGTTCATCATGCTCACGCTGGGAAACTGCGTGGGATAGCCGATCAGTTGCGACTCGCCCACCACATCAATCTGCTGCTGCGCCAGCTCGATGTAGAGATACGCGTAAAGCGAACCGGCCAGATTCCAATAGGCTGCCGGGGGCGGTGTGCTGTCCTGCGGCGTGTTGTCGGTTGGCAAAATCACGCCCAGCTCGTCGCAGGTGGTGCGCGTCTCCGGCGACAGCCGCTTGCGTATCGACTCGATATAACGCACCGTATTCATAAATCCGTCGGCCTGATCAAAGAAGGAATACTGCCAGCTGTCAATGGTCTGCGAGGCCGTCGGTGATGCATAAAAGTGATACGAAATCATGTCCAGGGGAATGCCGGGCCGATGATGGCTGTGATTCAGGAAGTATTCGAATATCTCCGGATTGTGGCTGGGCATGGCCAGCGCCAGGCCCACAAACTTCGTCTCCGGCGAGACCTTGTGAATGGCGCTGACAATCGCGTCATAGCGTTCGGTGTACTGCCGCGGAGTCATCGTGTGCTCAAAATCGACTTCGTTCAACACCTCCCAGTAAGGCACCTTGTAGTGGTAGCCCGACTCGTGGCGCACACCGTTCTCATCGGTAAAGCCGCCATTCGCATACCAGCTCACGAGGCGCGCATAGTAGTCGCCCAGTTCTTTGCCGCTGGGGTCGCGCAGCTCGGTTCCCTGCGTGTAATCCCACACCACCTTTTCAGGATCGGCAGGATAAGTGACAGGCTTATCCGTCTTGAATATCCATGCCGGAATCGTGCTGAAGTTGAGAATCGTGGAGTGGCCTTCGGTCGCAGCCAGAAAATCCTTCGTCATCGGGTCAATCAGTCTGAAGTCCCAGCTCGTCTTCTGCGCGGTGGGCGGTTCCAGCTCAGCCACGCCGAGTTTGGGATAGGGCAGCCACGGCACATAGCGCACATAGTCCGCGCCCAGCTCCTTCACTGCTTTGTAGGCCGCGATGCCCAGTGGCTGGCCCGGCCTCAGCGGCGGATTCACCACCACCTGCAGCGTGGGTGTGGATTTTGAAACCACATCGATCTTGTCCCATTGCACCTTCACGTCCAGCGGCTGCTGGCCATAGAGCGTGGCCGCCGCGGCCATGAGACACGCGGCCAGGAATCCCTGCTTCCAGTTACCTTGCACCATTGCGACTCTCCTTGTTCCCGCATCTGCGCCCTGGCTCGACACGCTGTCTTGTGGGACGCGCTTCAGCCTGCCGCCAAGGTATACCATTCCATGAGTTTCGTTTGCAATATTTTCCGTATTGGTATTTCCTGTGGGTTGGCTGCGCCGGCGCATTCATTTGAGCAATGCGCTCAACGCAAGCCGCCGAATGAGGTTCGCAAGAACAGCGCAGCACGCGGCAGGTTGTATTCTTGCTGAGTCAGGCTGGACTCAAATCTCCACGCGCACGATTCAGGGATTATGTTGATGCCGGAAACCGTTCTGCAAATTGATCCGCGCGACAACGTGTTGGTGGCGCTTGCTCCGCTGGCCGCAGGAACCGTGGTGCACTATGGCCAGGCTTCATGCCCCGCCACGGAAGATATTCCCGCCAAGCACAAACTTGCGCTGGTGGACTTGAAACCCGGCGACCTGATCTATCTCTATGGCATGGTGGTGGGCGAGGCGACGGCGTCCATCGCGCGCGGCGGACTGTTGTCCACGCGCAACATACGCCACAGAGCCGGCGCGTACTCCGCTATGCGGCAGCCTGTTTCGTTTGCCTTGCCTGACCCTTCGCCGTGGGCGGCGCGCACGTTCATGGGCTATCGCCGCGCTGACGGCCAGGTGGGCACGCGCAACTACTGGCTTGTGCTGCCGCTGGTCTTCTGCGAGAACCGCAACGTGGATCGCATGAGAGAGGCGCTGGAAGAAGAGCTGGGTTATGGCGGCGCACACAACCGCTACCGCCCGCATGTGCGGGAGTTGGTGCAGCGACAGGTCAGCGGCAAAGCGCTGGGCACTGAAGAGGACACAGCTCAGACGCGGGCCGAGAGGGTCTTTCCGCACATCGATGGCATCCGATTTCTGACGCATCAAGGTGGCTGCGGCGGCACGCGCCAGGATGCGCAGGCGCTCTGCGGTCTGCTTGCCGGCTACATCCATCACCCCAACGTGGCGGGCGCGACGGTGCTGAGCCTGGGCTGCCAGAATGCGCAGGCGAGCATGCTCATGGACGAGTTGCGCGCGCGCGATCCCAGGATGGGCAAGCCGGTGCTGGTCTTCGATCAGCAGCGCTCCGGCAACGATGAGGCGCTGATGGGCCGGGCGATCAATGAAACATTTGCCGCACTCGTCGAGGCCAATCGCACCGAGCGC
>JAJYBT010000348.1 GCA_021778875.1 Acidobacteriota bacterium
AGCGGCCCAATCGTGATAATGCCTGCGAGGATATTGCGCTGCAGATCGCGCAAAGGGTGTGTCAGTACCGATTTCACGCGCCCCTCCTGGGAACGAGCATACGCGACCGGGCCGCTTCCTCATGCGCCGAATCGAGCACCCCGGTCCGCCGCCTGCCAACATCGTCCATGCGAACGCGGAGGTCTGCAACCTTGCAGCATCTCAAAAACGCCACGCCAACTTTGGAATCGCCTTAAGATAGCAAGGGAGACGCTCCACGCATGAACGAGCACGAGCAGCCGCAGCAGGAACCCGCAAACCCCACCGCTCCCGCAGCCCACAGCGAGCCTCCGCAGCAGGCCCTCGTCAAGCCGGCACGTCCCGCCGCGCGCGGCAGCGCAGCCGGCAATCTGCAAAAAGCCGCCAGCGTCGTGCGCGCCGTCATGCCCGTGGTGCAAAAGATGCTGCCCCTGCTCGACGGCAACGTCGCCGCCGTGGTGGCCAATCTGCTCACGCCCGGCTCCTCCGCCTCCTCCGCGCGCGTAGATCTTCAGCCTATCGAGCACGCGCTGGCAAAGCTGCAGGTAGAGCAGCGCGAACTCCGCGGCCAGCTCAGCGATCAGGCCTCCACCATCCAGCGCATGCACCAGCAGCTCTCCGCCCTTCGCGATGCTGCCGAGCGCAGTGAACAGCAGTTGGAAGAGATGCGCAACGAGCTCGCATCCACCCGCCGCCGCATCCGCGTCTTCTCCTGGATCGCCATCGGCGCGCTCGTGCTGTCGCTCCTCGCCAACATCCTGCTCGCGCTGCGCCTCGCCCACCTTCTGCCATAGCGCGGCTGCGCACAATCCCTGCCGAAATGCCCGCCGTCCCTCCGCTCCGCCTCCCGGCTCCCAAACCCGCCTGCCCTCACAGGTAAATGTTTACACCGGCATTGTGGCCGTAAATTCCACATTGCCAACAAGTCTGTTGCTTCTGCAAAATCTATTTCTAGAAAACAGACATCCTTATATCAACTTTGTGATGGCTGGTGTTGCCAGTCGTATTTTGCGGGGGCTAGTATTCCGGGTAGTTCAATTGGGGAATATGTGCCCTGTGTCACGGTGCAGTTGTTCTTCTAAGTTCACAGAGCTTCACTAACGAGCAGGCGCTTACCGGCGTCTGCACACGGAGTGCCCGGTCATGGCATGGTATGCCTACTGCATTGGTGAGAAACAAGCCTTTCCAGAATTAGCCCGTCATCGCAAACCAGTTCCTTTGGAATCTGTCCTCGGGGTCAGCGGAAATCAGGTGTTTCTGTATCCTGCCAGCGACCTCGCCGTGATCGTTAGCGAACACAACCCGGCAGAGTCGCTCGGACAGAAATCCGGCGTCGATCATGCCCGGGTCATCGCGGATTGCTTCCGGCACTCCACAGTGCTGCCCTTCCGGTTCGGCACCATCTTCAACGACGATGAAAGCCTCCGCAAGTCCATCCGCTCTAACCAGCGCCAGTTCCTTTCCAATATTGAAAAGCTGCGCGGCAAGACCGAGATGCACCTCAAGATCTTCGTCGACGACTGTTGCGGCCGCGAAGCCAGCCGCCATGCGCCGGCCGAGGGCGTCGGACGCGAGTACCTGACCAATCTGCGCGAGAACGCGGCACGCCAGCGCGAGCGCCAGACGCGGGCCCGCGCCGTCAGCTTCCAGATGCACCGCCTCTTCATTCCTCTCGATGAAGAGGTCAGCTGCCGCCTGACGGAAAGCGGCAAGATGGTGCTCGACATCGCGCACCTCATCGACCGCAAGTGTGTGGAGCGCTACCAGAACAAATTCGCCACCACCAGTGCGATGATGCGCGACTGCCACCTGCAGCTCTCCGGCCCGTGGCCGCCGTATCACTTCGTGCATCGCCTCACGCGTGGAGCGCATGCTCCCGCGCACGCCACCACCCATGCCACCGTTGGTGACAGCACCATTGCTGTGCCGGTAAGCGCGCCCGGCGTTATTCCCGCAATGGTCTAAGCGGAACCCGTACCAAAAGAAAGCCCCGGATCTTCCGGGGCTTTTCTCTTGTGCAGTTCTTCCTTGTGGCTCAGTGTGTGCTCGTCGTGCCTGCACCCTTGCGGCGCGTCAGCACAAACGTGCTGCGCCGGTCCTTTGAGGCGCGATCAATCTGCTTCCAGAACCCCACAAAATAATCGATGGCAGAGATCGTCGACACCAGCACCGTAAAGTAAATCGCCGCAATCGCAATCCAGTTCACCGGTATCACCAGCAACCCGAACTGCCACTGGTACCAGTGATGCGCCAGGATCGCCGAGACAACGGAGACGATCTGGGTCACCGTCTTCAGCTTGCCCAGATCGCTGGCCTGGATCGTGAATCCCTCCGACGAGGCAATCGACCGCAGCCCGGAGATAAGGAACTCGCGGCCCACGATCACCACCGCGATCCACACCTTCACCACCTCGGGGTTATAGGCCACCAGCGCCACCAGCGCCGCCGTCACCATAATCTTGTCGGCCAGCGGATCCAGCAGCATGCCCATCGTTGTTATCTGCCCGCGCTTCCGCGCCAGGTAGCCGTCCAGCCCGTCCGTAATGGACGCCAGCACAAAAAGGACCGATGCCAGAATCTCCTGCTCGCCCAGCGGTCCCTGCCATGGAAAATGCGGCGACAGGATCCACAACAGCAGCGGGATCATGACGATCCGGCTCATCGTAATGGAATTGGGAAGGTTCACGTTCTTGCGCCCAACCGGCCAGGGCTGCTCCGGTAAAGGTCCATTATTGCACCGCTGAGAGAGTTGCGCGGCCGCAGGCCACACCACAGGTAATCAGTCGCCACGGTTTCCCATAGCGTGCAACGCCAAAGGTTGCCCCAGCGCAAACGCCATGCTAGCCTAATTAGGACTAAATCAGTCGTAGTTTGATTCTTCCTGCGTCGCACAGCGCGCGTGCCCAGCTTGCCACACGAGCCACAGGCCCCGTAGCAAGCCGCCTCGCCGCAGCGTGGCCGGGCAAAACAAGAGAAGCAGCGGGCCCGATGGAAGTCTTTTGGCGAAGAGCCACCGGGACCGCCGAACCGACAACCTGTGAGCTGACGGTTTCCTCAGCATAGCGGAAGCCACGGCCACCGTTCCAGAAAGGCACCCAAAGGATTCAGATGGCCATGTTTCGTTCTCGCTCCGGCGAGCGGCTCTGCCTGCTTGCCGCCATCGCCTGCATCCCCATTCCGTTGCGCGCACAGGAGCCGCCCTACTTCGTCACCTACTCGCAGGTGCTGGAGGAGCCCGGCAACCTTGAAATCGGCCTCAAAGGCCTGACCGCTTCGCCCAAAGGCGCCAACGCCTTCTTCAGCCCCACTCTTGAGCTTGAGTATGGAGCCACCGCCTGGTGGACCACCGAGCTCTATCTCGAAGGCCAGAAGACCAGCAACGACTCCGCCCTCTTCACCGGCTTTCGCTGGGAAAATCGCTTCCGCGTGCTGCCCACCGAGCACCGCGTCAACCCCATCCTCTACATCGAATACGAGGACATCAACGGCGCCGACAAAAGCCTCCTCGAGGTCGTCGGCCACGACGGCCTTGCTGATCTGCAACCGGCCAACGCCAAGGGCCGCGCCGAAGTACAACGCGAACTCGAGGGCAAGCTCATCCTCTCCAGCAACGCGCGCGGCTGGAACTTCTCTGAGAACTTCATCGCAGAGAAAAACCTGATGGGCGGCGCATGGGAGTTTGGTTACGCCGTCGGCGCCAGCCGCCCGCTCGCGCTGGCCGCCAGCAGCCGCCGATGCACCCTCTGCCGGCGCAACTGGAGCGCAGGTGCCGAGATGTACGGCGGCCTCGCCACCGTGCACGACTTCGGCCTGCACGACACCTCGCACTACGCCGGCCCCACCGTGCAATACAACACGCCGCACGGCCCCACCATCGGCTTCTCGCCGCAGTTCGGCCTCAACAGCAACAGCGCCGGCGTCCTCTGGCGCTTCAACGTCTCGTATGAGGTTCAGCAGTTCCGCGATCTCTTCAGCCGCAGGGAGGCGCAATGAAGATGCACAAGCCTATCTGGTCTGCCGTCGTCCTTCTGCTCGCCGGCGCCACGCTGCTCTGCGCCGCGGATGGCGCATGGTTGCGCAAGGTGCCCGATGCCGACCGCAAGCGCGTCAATCCCTACGCCGGCGATACTCAGGCCGCTGCCGCCGGCAAAATCGTCTTTGCGGAGAACTGCTCCAAGTGCCACGGCGACGACGCATCCGGCAAGCGCAATCGCCCCAGCCTGCGCAGCGCGCGCGTGCAGCAGGCCACCGACGGCGAACTCGCCTGGCTTCTCCGCAATGGCTATGTATGGAAGGGCATGCCCTCCTGGAGCGCCCTGCCCGAGCAGCAGCGCTGGCAGATCATCGCCTATCTGCGCACCCTGCCGCCGCAGGCGTCCTCCGCGCAATAGCATCCGCGCAAACGCGAAAGAAAAAGAGCGGAATGGAAACATCTCCATTCCGCTCCGGTCTGTCGTCGCGCAGGCGGCTTCGTTATGCGTAGATGCCGCGCTGCTTGATGGTGAAGGCGACGCGATCAATCGCCAGCATGTACGCCGCAATGCGATTGTTCACGTTATGCGCCTCGGCATAGCGAACCACGTCGTCAAAGCTGTCGCGCAGAATCGCCTCCAGCTGTTCGTTGACCACGGCTTCC
>JAJYBT010000349.1 GCA_021778875.1 Acidobacteriota bacterium
GGAAGAACAGGGCAAAGGCCGCGGAGGCAAGGATGGAGCCGAACGCGTAGCCCTCCTGGAGAATGCCGGAGAATGCGCCGCGGCCCTCTTTGGGCAGGGTCTCGAAGGTGAGCGCAGCGCCGACGCCCCACTCGCCGCCCATGGCAAAACCAAACAGTGCCCGCAGCACCAGCAGCACGGTCATCGACGGCGCAAAGGCGCAGGCCAGCTCAATGACAGAGAAGCTGAGGATATTGATGATGAGCACGGGCCTGCGGCCGTAGCGGTCTGCCAGCATGCCGAAGACCACTGCGCCGACGGGGCGGAAGGCCTGGGTGAGAAAGACCGCGCCCATCACGGCGGATGGTTTGGTGCCAAAGTCCGAGGCGATGGCCTTGACGCAGAAGATGAGCAGGAAGAAGTCGAGGCTGTCGAGTGTCCAGCCGAGAAAGGAGGCTACGAAAGCGTTGCGCTGGGAACTGCTAAGGCCCCTGAAGTCACGAACGAAGGACATTGGCGGAAGCATACCAGACGATTCAGTGGTATGGCGCGGCTTGCGGTGAAGCTGAGGTGCGGTGCGGGCAGGTCATATTTGCAGGGGCTTCAGTCGTGGCCTAAGATTCAGGTGCAGCCCACATGGGGACTTTGAGATGCGGAAACTGGCTCTGCTGTTGTTGTTGACGGCGATCGCCCTGCCGGCGATGGCCGCCAAACGAGTTACGGTGGAGCAGTTGGAGCAGGTACTGGCCGCCGCACAGGGCAAGAAGGACGCCAAGGTTGCGCAGCAGCTCTCCAACCTGGAACTGACCGAGCGGCTGAGCGGGGCGCGGCTTGCGCGCTGGGAGGCGAAGCTGCCGGGCGCGGAGTCGCGGCGCGCGCTGGTGGTGCTGGCGGATATGTCGGCGTTTCTGGCGCCCCCGGCGGCGGAGATTCCCGCGACGGCCGCGCCGGATGTGGCCACGCAGCAGAAGATCATGGCGATGGCTGTGGACTATGCGGTGAAGACCATCCGCAATCTTCCGAACCTCATTGCAACGCAGGACACGATCCACTTTGAAGATACGCCGTCCGTGCAGCGCGCGGACGCTTCGATCACGATGTATGCGCCGCTGCACGCCGTGGGACGGTACACGAGCACGGTTCTCTATCGCGATGGCCGCGAGGTTGTGGATTCTGGCGCGAAGAAGGGCAGGAAGCAAGGAACAGCGACGCCGTCGCTGGCGACCTCGGGCGTGTTCGGGCCAATTCTTGGAACGGTGCTGGTGGATGCCGGCCAGGGCAAGATTGCGTGGAGCCACTGGGAGCAGGGCGCGGCGGGTCCGGTGGCGGTGTTCAGCTTTGCCGTGCCCACGAGCGAGTCGCATTATCAGGTCGAGTTCTGTTGCGTCGCCGGAAACTACGGTGATGGCGTCTTCAAGGAATTTTCCGGCTACCACGGCGAGATTGCGGTTGATCCGTCGAGTGGAGCGATTCTGCGGCTGACGCTGGAGGCGGACCTGCGGCCCTCGGCTCCGCTGGCTACCTCAGACATTCTGGTGGAATACGGGCCGGTGGAGATTGGAGGCAAGACGTACATTTGCCCGGTGAAGAGCATTTCTGTAACGCGTGCGCCGCCGGCAGCGCCGACGCTGCAGAACTATCGCGGCTCGCTGCTGGACAACAACGGATCGGCTGGATGGTCCGCCGATGGAAAGCATCGCGAACGGCAACAAACGCTTTTGAACGATGTGGTGTTTGAGCAGTATCACGTGTTTCGCACCGAGGCGCGGATGCTGACCGGCGAGAACACGGGAGAGGCCGCGCATGCGGCTGCACCTGCGGCTGGCGCGGGTGTTGCAGCAACTGCCGCCGCACCGGAAAAGCAGGAGACACCTGCGCGGACTGAGGCTCCCGCATCGGCTGCGGCTGCGCCTGCGGTTCCGGCTGCGCCTGCGGTTGCGGATGCGGCTGCGGTTGCGGATGCGGCTGCTGTTCCAGCGACGGCCGCGGCTGCACCAGCCCCGACGCCGGAGCCGGCGACGCCTGAGATCAGCGTGGCGGAGACGGCGGCGCTGCCGGATGTGCCTGCGGCTGCAAGCGCGACCGCGCAGGGGAAGAGCTTTACGCTGCGCGTGATGACGCGACTGGTGGACGTGGACGTGGTGGCGCTGGATAAGAAAGGCCGCCCGGTCACGGACCTGAAGCCGGACGATTTTGAACTCTACGACAACGGACGAAAGCAGGCGGTGCGATTTTTCAGCCAGGCGGGCGCGGCGTCTGCTGCGCAGATGACGCAGAGGCAGACGGCGTCGGCAACGGACCAGGGGGTCTTCTCGAATCGCAAGGGAGAGATTGCGGAGGCGATGCCCGGGGGCGGAGCGACGGAAGGCAGCGCGACGATTCTGCTGGTGGATGCGAGGAATCTGGCGTGGACGGATTTGACGTATGCGCGTGAGCAGATGCTGAAGTTTCTGGAGAAGCTGCCGGCGAGCGAGCGCGTGGGGCTGTATGCGCAGGGCGCTCGCGGGTTCCAGGTGATGGTGGAAACGACGGCGGATCACGCATTGCTCGCGTCGAAGCTGCGCACCTGGATGCCAAATGCGCGTTCTCTGGCGGCGGCGCAGGAGGAAGAGCAGCGGAACCGGCAGCAGATTGACACGGTGCTGCACGCAGAAGATTTGCAGAACGTAAACGGGAGCACGAACGCTCCGGGGCTCACGACGACGATGTCTGATCCGCAACTGCGCGACTTCGGCGGGAATCCGGGGCGGGATGCGCTGGTGATTCTGGTGGGCGTGGCGCGGCATCTGGCGGCCATTCCGGGGCAAAAGAACCTGGTGTGGGTGGCGAGCGACAACGTGCTGGCGGACTGGAGCGATCAGGCCGCCGGGACCGAGGCGGGCGGCAAACACATCGAGGGCTTTGCACTGCGCGCGCAGGATGCACTGAACGACGCGCACGTAAGCGTGTTTCCGCTGGACGCATCGCAACTGGAAACGATGACGACGGATGCGAGTCTGGCGAACTCGAGCGTGGAACTGTCACCGAGCGTGACCGCGCCACCGCCGCACCAGGGAGGCATGGCCGGACCGGGGCTTGGCCGCACGACCGCCGAAATGCAGCAGGATATTCATCCGATACGCGGGGCGATACAGGAGCTGGCGCAAGGCACCGGTGGCCGCGTCTTTCGCCGGGCAGGCAGCATTGCGGCGAGCCTGAACGAAGTCATCGAGGACGGGCGGGCGGCTTATCTGCTGGGCTTCTCGCCCGACACGCCGGCCGACGACCAGTATCATGCGCTGACGGTGAAGGTGACCGGGCGGCGCGGCGTTGCCGTGCGCTACCGCACGGGCTATCTCTACGCAAAGGAGCCGGCCACGATGAAGGAGCGCTTCCGCGAGGCGATTTGGCAACCGCTGGATGTGAGCGGAATTGCCGTGAGCGCGCGCCCAGAGGCGGCCTACACGGGAGCCATTCTGAAGCTGAACATCGCCATCAACGACCTGGCGCTGCAACTAGTCGGCGGCAGGTGGAAAGACCGGCTGGATATCTTTGTCGTTCACCGGGGCGTGGATGACCTGCACGCACGCATCACCGGCCGGACCATGATGCTGGCCCTGCTGCCCGCGACCTATCAAAGCCTGCTGGAGAAGGGTGTTCCATTCAACCAGTTTGTAGAGCGAGGCGAGGACTCGGGGTCTGTGCGCATTCTGGTGGTCGATGAGAACTCGGGGCGGATGGGTTCGGTGACGCTTCCGGCGGCGATTCTGCAAGGGAAGCCCTGAAGCGGACGCGGTCGGGCGATCCACTGCGCGGAGCGCGTTTCAAAAAAAACCGACAGGCTTGCTTATTTTGCGGCGTTTAGATGCCGGGGGCAAGGCCCTGACTGATCGGGAGCGGGCGGCAGAAAATATTTGTTGCAACTAATATCTGCCTTGTGGCGTCCAAAAAGCACGAGCATGTTCCGCGCGGCGCACTGGGGCTTCCCCGCTGGCGCGGCTCTCTCCGGCTCCGGCATCCCGGCTCAGCCGGTCATCCCAAGCGGCCCATGGCCCATATTGAAAGGAATTTGATTGATGAAGCGTTTGGCACTTCTCACTGGCATATGCGCGCTCGCGGCTCCCCTGGCCGTGGCGCAGACTTCCACCTGGGTTCCCGACAAGCCGCACAGCGAGGTTGACTTCTCGATTCTGCACATGAGCCTGTCAAAGGTGCGCGGCCACTTTGGCAACATCGGCGGAACGATTGTGACGAGCGATGCGGATATCACCAAGTCCACCGTGAACATCACGATTGACACGACGACCGTGGACACGGGCGTGAGCATGCGCGACGCGGACATCAAGAGCTCCAACCTGTTTGACACGGCGCAGTATCCGACGGCGACGTTCGTGAGCACGAGCGTGGCGAAGCACGGCGACGGCCTCACCGTGAACGGCAACCTGACGCTGCATGGCGTGACGAAGCCCGTAGTGCTGGAAGTGGAAGGCCCGACGGGTCCGGTTGCCGGCATGGACCACAAGCCGCACGAGGGCTTCTCGGCCAGCACCACCATCAGCCGCTCGGCTTTCGGAATCGGCACGAAGTATCCGACATCCATTCTGGGCGACGAGGTGAAGCTCACGATCGACCTGGACGTCGTGAAGCAGTAAGCGCAGCGTGCCGGGATGAAGGC
>JAJYBT010000350.1 GCA_021778875.1 Acidobacteriota bacterium
GCAGCAGCTCTGGGGCGCGCGCTACCTGTGGATGCCGCTGGGGATCCGCAACGGCTCCCTTCACCTTCCTGCCCCGCAACCCTGGACGCTGAATGTGAAGACCGGCGAAGCCACCCTGGAGCACAAGTAAGTTCACAGCAGGCCCGGCCACGCCACCGCATCCACGGCCGCATGGCCGGGCCAATGCCGCCGACGTACAATTGGGGCGGCCGCGAAACCGCATCGCCGCCGCAGTTCCTGCTCAGGCAGACGAATCACTCAAATAAGTGAACGTTACCTCTTCTGCGGAGAAGATCCTGCGAAGATAACGCACCCGCATCCGGCGCATAGAACGACAATAGACCGCGATTTCCCCTTGCAGCCCCGATAAGGGCAATTTATCCTTGGCCTTTAGAGAATTGTTATCGTTATTTGAAATGAGGATGCCTTGGACTCGCTGACGAATCAGATAAAAGCCCCCGGAACCACTCGCTGGGACTGCATCAGCCTGGGCGAAGTGATGCTGCGCCTGGACCCCGTGGAAGAGCGCATCCACACCACACGGCTGCTGCGCGCCTGGGAGGGCGGCGGTGAATACAACGTGGCGCGCGGCCTGCGTCGCTGCTTCGGACTGCGCACGGCAATCGCCACGGCGCTTGCCGACAATCCGGTAGGCCGCCTGGTGGAAGACCTGATGTTGCAGGGCGGCGTTGACCAGGACCTGGTGCGCTGGCTTCCCTACGACGGCGTGGGCCGCGAGGTACGCAATGGGCTCAACTTCACCGAGCGCGGATTCGGCGTGCGCGCGGCCCTCGGCTGCTCTGACCGCGGACACACTGCCGTCTCCAAGCTCAAGCCCGGCGACTATGACTGGAACCAGATCTTCGGCCCGCAGATGGGCGCGCGCTGGTTCCACACCGGCGGAATCTTTACGGCGCTCTCTGAGACCACGATGGCCGTAGCCTCGGATGCCATGGATGCCGCGCACGCCGCGGGCACACCCGTCTCCTATGACCTGAACTACCGTGCCTCGCTGTGGAAGGCGATTGGCGGCAAAGCCAGGGCGCAGGAGGTCAATCGCGAGCTTGTGCGCAAGGTCGATGTGCTGTTCGGCAACGAAGAGGACTTCTCCGCCGTGCTGGGCATCCACATGGAAGGCGTGGCCGAGGATTTTGCCGAGCTTCCGGTGGAGAGCTACAAGAAGATGCTTCACGACGTGGCCGCTGCCTATCCAAACCTGAAGATCATCGCCTCCACGCTGCGCACGGCCCACTCTGCGTCCGTGAATGCATGGGGCGCCATTGCGCTGCATGCGGGCGGCATTGTGCATGTGCCGCAGCGCGATGTAGAGATTCTGGATCGCGTCGGCGGTGGAGACTCCTTCGCCTCCGGCCTCATCTACGGCCTGCTTGCGGGCAAGGACATGGAGTGGGCCATCCAATGCGGTGTGGCACACGGCGCGTTCGCCATGACGACTCCCGGCGACACCAGCACGGCAAGCCTGCAGGAAGTGTTGCGCGTGATGAGCGGCGGCGCCGCGCGCATCGCCCGCTGAGGATCACCTCACTCCGCATCGAACGGTTCAGATTGGAAAGGAACACACGTGAAGATACTGCAAATGGCGGACGTCATCCGCTACAAGACCATGACCACCGATGAGCTGCGCGAGACCTTCCTGCTCAGCGATCTGTTTCGCCGCGGCGAACTCAGCCTGACCTACGTGGATCTGGATCGCACGGTGATTGGCTCTGCCGTGCCCACTGCCGCTCCGCTCGTTCTGCCTACGGACGACGCGCTGAAGGCCAGCTACTTTACAGAGCGCCGCGAGTTGGGCATCCTGAACATCGGCGGACCGGGCACCGTGACCGTCAACGAGACAACGTACGATCTCGACAATCTCGACGGGCTCTACGTGGGCCGCGGCAACGAGCATGTCTCCTTCGCCAGCGCCGATGCCGCCAAGCCTGCGGAGTTTTACCTGCTCAGCTATCCTGCGCATGCGGTCTATCCCATCAGTCTCATCCGCAGCCAGCAGTTGGTTCGCGTCAAGCTGGGCGCACCAGAGACGGCCAACGCGCGCGAGATCACCAAGCTCATCCACCTGGAGGGCGTCCGCAGTTGCCAACTGGTGATGGGCTTTACGCAACTGCACACCGGCAGCGTGTGGAACACGATGCCTCCGCATACGCACATGCGGCGGTCTGAGGTGTATCTCTACTTCAACATCGCGGAAGGCGAGCGCGTGGTGCACCTGATGGGCCCTGCGCAGGAGACACGGCACATCGTGATTGCCGACAAGCAGGTGGTGGTCTCGCCGGGCTGGTCCATCCACGCCGGCGTCGGCACACGCAACTACACCTTCTGCTGGGGCATGGGCGGAGAAAGCCAGGTCTACAGCGACATGGACGCACTGGCCGTCGCAGACCTGCTGTAGTCAACACGCGAGGAGCATACGCAGCAATGATTCTGGATCGCTTCAGTTTGAAGGGAAAGACAGCCTTGGTCACCGGCTCCTCGCGGGGCCTGGGCGCGGGCATTGCGCTGGCGCTGGCACAGGCTGGCGCGCAGGTTGCGCTGCACGGCTCGCAGGCAGTGCCCGCGGCCACCACCGCCCGCATCGCACAAACGGGCGTAAAGCACATCGCCCTGGTGGGTGACGTCAGCAAAGCCGAAGTATGCTCGCGGCTGGTAGAGCAGGTGGTAGAGCACCTCGGCGCCATCGACATCCTCGTGAACAACGCAGGCACCATTCGCCGCGCGCCCGCCGTAAGCCACTCTGACGAGGACTGGCAGGCAGTGATCGACACGAACCTGTCGAGCGTCTTCCGCCTCACGCGCAACGCGGGCAAATACATGCTGGCGCGCGGCTCGGGCAAGGTCATCAACATCGCGTCGCTGCTCACGTTTCAGGGTGGCATCACGGTGCCCTCGTATGCGGCGGCCAAGGGCGGCGTGGGACAGCTGACCAAGGCCTTTGCCAACGAGTGGGCCGCCAAGGGCATAAACGTGAATGCCATCGCGCCGGGCTACATGGAAACCGACAACACCGAGGCCCTGCGCGCCAACCCGGAGCGCTCGCGGCAGATTCTCGAACGCATTCCGGCCGGCCGCTGGGGCAGCCCGGAGGATCTGGCCGGAGCCGCGGTGTTCCTTGCCTCCAGCGCAAGCGACTACATGCACGGACATGTCCTGGTGGTGGACGGAGGCTGGCTCAGCCGCTGAAGCAAACTTCTAACGAGACGAGGAAACACATCAATGCGATGCAATTGGATTGGTATGGCAGTGGCTGCCTGCGTGTTGGCAGCGCCCTTCGCGGTGGCGCAGCAGGCAACCGTGGATCACTGGACGCAGGCCGAGCTGACCGCAAAGGCCCAGGCGCTGGTGGCAAAGGCGGAAGCCAGCGGCGGTAACGCCAGCACGAAGCTAACCGAGTATCCCAATCACTTCACGATGATCGCCATCCGCGAAAAGAGCGGTGGCGCTGAGGTGCATCCGAGCTTTGCCGATTTCTTTTATGTCGTCCAGGGACACGCAACACTGGTCAGCGGCGGCACCGTGCAGAACCAGCAGGTTGCTTCCTCGGGCGAAATCAAGGGCACGGCGGTGGAAGGCGGCACACGGCAGGAGCTGAATCCGGGCGACTTTGTGCACATTCCCGCAGGCGTGCCGCATCAGTTGCTGCTGCCCAAGGGTGAAAGCTTCACCTACTTCGTCATCAAGGTGAAGGAAAAGTAGCGGCCCGTCACGAAACCGCGCCGGCTTCCTCCCCGGCGCATCCGCACGAGCGGCGCACGATCAGGTGCGTGGGGAAGATCATCTTCACCGCCTGCCGCGCGGGCTGCTCCGCATGCGGCGCGCTCGTGATCTGCTGGAAGAGCTGCTCGGCTGCAGCGCGCGCAATCTCGGTCGCTGATTGCGCAACCACGGTGAGCGGCGTGCCCAGCTCTTCCGCCAGTTCAAAATCGTCAAATCCAACCACCGCGATATCCTGCGGCACGCGCAGCTTTTGCCGGTGTAGCGCCTGCACCAGCCGAATGGATGCCAGCCGCTTGACAGAGAAGACTGCGGTCGGCCTCTCCTTTGCATGAGCCCAGCGCTGGATCAGCGCCTCCATATCCGCAAGCGTGTTCACCTGGTTGAAGACCAGCGGCCGCAGGCCTGCACTGCGCATGGCCTGCTTGTAGCCTTCGAAGCGCTCGCGCGCGGTATACGAGCTACCCTCAAAGCCCACGCAGGCAATCCTCGTGTGGCCGTGGTCGATCAGGTGGCGCACGCCCGTCTCCGCGCCTTCGCGATTGTCCACCAGCACCGCGTCTATGTTCAGCCCCGCAAGGGGGCGATCGAGCGCCACCACGGGGATGTCGCGATCCAGCAGATGCTGCAGGCGCGGCGTGTCCTCTCCTGAAGGAACAAGAATGAGCCCAGCCACCTGGTGATTGGCGATGGCCTCAAGCTGCTGGCTCTCCAGCGCCGCGCTCCGCCCCGTGGCCACCACCATCGTCTGGTAGTCGTGCCGCATGGCCACCTCCTGCACCGCATGAAAACAGCTCGCAAAGAAGTCCGTAAGGTCGGGCACAATAAGCGCGATAGTGCGCGATCGCCTGCCCTTCAGCATGCGGGCCGCATCATTCTGCACATAGCCCAC
>JAJYBT010000351.1 GCA_021778875.1 Acidobacteriota bacterium
AGTGAAAATTCCTGCGCTGCCCTGTGCGAATAATTTCCCACCCTTTCGCTAACCTAAAAGCATGCCAAACCACAGCCAGCAGCCAGGAGCGAAAAGCGCAGCCAGGGGATACCCCCCACCCCCCCCTAAATATTTTTCTTTTCCACAGAAATCGTGCGAAAAATTACGAGGCTGCATTCGCCTCGTCTTCGCTTTTCAGCGCTGCCGGGCCTTCCACAGCAGGTACAGCCCCCACGCGGAGACCGTGCAGTTGTCGCGGATGCGCCCATCCACCATCATCTGCTCAAACTCCTCCACCGGAACCGGCCGCACCGCCAGGTCATGCTCCTCCTCGTCCGGAGAGCGTTCCGCCGCGCTCAGCTCCGTCGCCAGAAACACATGCTGCAGTTGCTTCGCGTAACCATAAGCAATCCAGAGACTTCCCAGCGAAATCATCTTCCCGGCGCGCAGTCCGGTCTCTTCCTGCAGCTCGCCCCGGGCCAGATCTTCCGGATCGGCCACTTCCATCTCCCAGCCGCCCTGCGGCAGCTCCAGCGCGCGCTCACCAATGGTGTAGCGATACTGCTCCACCAGCCACACCAGCCCCTGGTCGATCGGCAGAATAATCGCCGCATCGTCCTTCTCCACCACGCCGTAGATGCCCTTGTGCCCGTTCGAGCGCAGAATCTCGTCCTCGCGCACCCGCATCCAGTGGTTGCGATACACCTCGCGGCTTGAAAGCGTTGTAATCGAGCGTCCGGCAGCACCATCCCCAGGATTCAAGACACCCTCCTCACAGCACATCTACCGCATTCCGTGCTTCCGGCGCGTGAAAATCCTCGCACGACGGCTTCAGTCCGCCTGCCGCAAGCGAAACTGCCGCAGCCGCCCCACCAGCGAAGCCGGCCCGCTCACCTTCAGCCGAACCAGGTTTCCTTCGTACTCCCGCCCGTGCACCACCATACCTGCCTCAATCGCCGCCAGCACGGCACCCTCCTGCTGCGGTACCCGAAATTCGGCATCGATCACCGGGTCAGAGCGCAGCGCCGCGTCCATCGCCTCCAGCAGCGCCTCCATGCCCTCGGCCGTACGGGCAGACACCAGCACTTCGCCATGTCCTCCCAGCCCGGCGCGATCCGCCTCGCCCAGCAGGTCCATCTTGTTCAGCACCTCGATGCGCGGCTTCTGCAGCGCGTCCAGCTCGCCCAGAACCTTCTCCACCTGCACCTTCTGCTCTTCGCCGTAGGTCGACGCGGCATCGCGCACGTGCAGCAGCACCTCGGCCTGCTCCACCTCTTCCAGCGTCGCGCGAAAGCTCGTCACCAGCGTATGCGGCAGGTTGCGGATAAAGCCCACCGTATCGCTCAGCAGCACCTTCCGCCGGCTCGGCAGCTCAATCGCGCGCAGCTTCGGGTCCAGCGTGGCAAACATGCGCGACGACTGCAGCACCTGCGCTCCCGTCAGCCGGTTGAACAACGTGCTCTTGCCCGCATTCGTATAGCCCACCAGCGCCACCGTCGGCACCGGCACAGCCTCGCGCCTCTGCCGCTGCTGCCGGCGAACCCGGCGCACCGCCTCCAGCTCCCGCTTCAGCTGGTCAATCCGCCGCTGAATCCGCCTGCGGTCGGTCTCCAGCTGGGTCTCGCCCGGTCCGCGCGTGCCAATGCCGCCGCCCAGCTGCGACATCGCCTTGCCCCGGCCCGTCAGCCGCGGCAGCATGTACTCCAGCTGCGCCAGTTCCACCTGCAACTGTCCCTCGCGGGTACGCGCATGGCGGGCAAAGATGTCCAGAATCAGTTGCGTTCGATCCAGTACCCGGCACGGCAGCGCGGCCTCCAGGTTGCGCAGTTGCGTCGGCGTCAGGTCGTGGTCAAAGAGCACCAGGTCCGCTTCCACGGACGCGGCCACCCCGGCAATCTCCTCCACCTTGCCCGCGCCCACCAGCGTCGCCGGATCCGGCCTGCCGCGGCGCTGCATCAGCTCTGCCGCCACCTCGCCGCCCGCGCTCGAAACCAGCTCGCGAAACTCCGCCAGCGACTCTTCTGCGTCCAGCCCCGGAGCCGTGGCCAGCGCGGCCTGTTCCGCGGGCGTCGTCACGCGCAGTGGCGGAGCCGCGTTTGCGCGCACGTCCTCGTCCGCCGGCTCACCGGCGCTTACCGCGGCCAGACGCGCGCCAGCAAGGCCGGAACGCAGATTCCGGGAGCGGACCCCAAGGTCCAGTCCCACCAGAACCGCCCGTTCCTGCCGGCTGCCGCCTAGCGCTGCTGCCAAATCAAAACGCTCCTGCGTACTATCGCTGTTCCGCAGTGGATGCGGCCGGGCCAGCCGACGGCACCGCCGCCGGACCTACGCCGCTATGCGCAACAGACCCGCGATGCTCCGCATGCAGAACGCTGCGGTTGCTCACCACGGTTGAGATAGCGTGTTTAAAGATCAACTGCTCCTGGCTGTTGTTCTCCAGCAGCACCGAATACTTGTCAAAGGAGCGGATCTTGCCCGTCAGCTTTACGCCGCTGACCAGGTAAATCGTAATCGGGGTCTTGTCCTTGCGGACGGTATTCAGGAATGTGTCCTGAATATTCTGTGCCGGCTTGTTCTCCATTGCCGATCTCCTGCTTCCAAAAAATATGGGATAGTTTGGGTGCAACCGACCTGCACCACGTTGTACCTGCAAATCCGCGGGAACGCCTCCGGAAGCCCCGGAGACGCAAGGTCCCGCAATGTGACAACAGTATAGACATTCGCTGGCTTTTTCAACTCCCGCACCGCCAAACGCTTGTCGCATCTCCGCTTGCCGGCCCGCCGTGGGACGCCCGCTCGCATCCTGCTGCTATCATGGCCTCGTGCAAGACCCTGCCAAGCCTTCGGCACCCTCCGCTCAGCCGGTTCCCATGCTGGACCTCAAGCGCCAGTACCAGCCCCTCCAGAACGAGCTTCTCGCCGCCCTCGGCCATGTGCTGGAGACGCAGCAGTTCATCCTCGGTGAGCCCGTCGCCGCCTTTGAGCAGGCCGCCGCCCACCAGCTCGGCGCCGCGCATGCCGTCGGCTGCTCCTCCGGAACCGACGCGCTCTGGCTCGCGCTCGCGGCCGCCGGCATCGGTCCGGGCATGTCGGTCGTCACCACGCCCTTCAGCTTCTTCGCTTCGGTCAGCTGCATCCTGCGCGCGGGGGCCACGCCCGTCCTGGCCGATATCGACCTGGCCACCTTCAACCTCGCCCCCCACGCGGTCGAGGCCGTTCTCGGCAGTTCCCGCGGAGCCGCCGTCAAGGCCATCCTGCCCGTGCACCTCTACGGCCAGTGCGCCGACTGGACCGCCTTCTCCGCGCTCGCGCAGCCGCGCGGTCTCCAGCTCATCGAAGATGCCGCGCAGGCCTGGGGCGCCTCCTGGCACGGCACGCACGCCGGCTCGCTCGGCCACGCTGCCGCCTTCAGCTTTTATCCCACCAAGAACCTCAGCGCCGCCGGCGACGCCGGCATGGTCACCACCAACTCCGACGAAGTTGCCGAGCGCGCCCGCATGCTCCGCCAGCACGGCATGCGCCGCCGCTACTTCCACGACGAAGTCGGCTGGAACGCCCGCCTCGACGGCTTCCAGGGGGCCATCCTCCAAATCAAGCTCAAGTACATCGACGGCTGGAATGAAGCTCGCCGCACCGCCGCCCGCCGTTACCACGCGCTCTTCCATGCCGCCGGGCTAGCCGAAGCCGGCCCGTATCCCGCGCATGGCATCGTTCTGCCCCACGAGGTGCCCGGCAGCCGCCACGTCTGGCACCAATACGTCATCCGCACCCCGCGCCGCGACGACCTCCGCGAGTTCCTCACCGCCCGCAAAATCGGCTCGGAGATCTACTATCCCGTCCCGCTCCACATGCAGCAGGCCCTCGCCTCCCTCGGTTACCGGGAAGGCGACTTCCCCCAGGCCGAGCGCGCCGCCCGCGAAGTCCTCGCCCTGCCCATCTTCCCTGAGATTCGCGAAGACGAGCAGCAGACCGTGGTTCGTGCCATCGCCGACTTCCTCCTGTAGAGACCCAACTGATTTAGAATCACCCTTGCATGAAATGCCCTTATTGTGGCTTCGCACAGGACCGGGTGGTTGACTCGCGCGAGAGCAAGGAGGCAGACTCCATTCGCCGCCGCCGCGAGTGCGAAAGCTGCAATCGCCGCTTCACCACCTACGAGCGCATCGACGAGATACCCTACATGGTCGTCAAGAAGGACGGCCGCCGCGAGCGCTTCGACCGCCAGAAGGTTTTGAGCGGTCTGCTCCGCGCCTGCGAAAAGCGTCCCGTCCCCGCCAGCAAGCTTGAGGCCATCGTCGACGCCACTGAAAGCTTCCTCATGGACGCCCCCGAGCGCGAGCGCACCACCGCCGAAGTCGGCGAGCTCATCATGAAGCACCTCAAGGGCCTCGACACCGTCGCCTACATCCGCTTCGCCAGCGTCTACCGCGACTTCAAGGATGTGCGCGAGTTCAAGCAGGAGCTCGAAGACCTGCTCGACAGCCACCGATCCAGCAAAGCAAGAAAATAAGCAAAAAAGGAAATGCAATGGCAGAGACGAAGACGCACAAGGTAACGCTGATTCCCGGCGACGGCATCGGCCCGGAAGTCACACAAGCCGTGGTTCGCATTCTTGA
>JAJYBT010000352.1 GCA_021778875.1 Acidobacteriota bacterium
CGGAAGGAGAAATGCCAGCTTGTCTCCGGGCTTGATCTGCGAGGCAAACATAGTGTGCTTTGGCAGGACCAGCGCGCTGGCGGGCTGGACTCTGAAGGGTTTGAACTCGTGGCTCGGAAACTTTTCCAAATCACGAACGACGCAATGGTTCTCGTCCAGAAAGACCAGATCGCGCTTGGGCAGTCCCGGCGCAAAGGGAATGCCCCTGTATGGCTTCAGCCAGAGGCCCAGGCTGTCCTGGCGGATGATGGCTTCAAGCAGCTTTTTGAGCGGGATGGTCACGGAGTCAACAGCAGCTACTTCAAGAGGAAGAATGCCTTCTCTCGCGGGGTTCAATACTCGGAACTTCAAACCATCCATGCCAGCCATCCAAGCGGAAGTTGCCGATCGAATCGGCCTTCCAGAACGCCCTGCAGCCTATGAACTTGGATGCAATATATCCGACGGAGTCCCTGCAGTTAGAATTCAAGTGAATACCTCTTGAACGCAATGCCACTCTTTGGTTAACAGGTGTGCTCCTTTGGTGCGCACTTTGGTGCAAATTTGCCTGTTTCGGACTGCTTTTCCACAGAATCCTGCTTTCTGACGCGCGTGCACTGCACTGCTGCTTGTTCGCGCTTGTCTCATCCTGTTTGCGCACAACCCGTCTGCTATCCTGAAAGACGGTTGGCCTTGCGTTTCCCGACACTGAGCAAACCCCTTGGAGGATAAGGACCGGCATGATCAATTTGGCGGGTAAAACGGCGGTGGTATTCGGGTTGGCCAACAAGCGTTCCATCGCCTGGGGCATTGCCCTGAAGCTGCACGCGGCCGGCGCAACCCTGGCCATCTGTTACCAGAACGAGCGCATGAAGCTCGAGGCCGAGGGCCTTATCGCCGAGTTGCCCGGAGCCAGCGGCTTCCAGTGCGATGTCTCGGTAGACAGCGAAATCGACGCGCTCTTTGCCGCGCTCAAGGAGAAGTATGGCAAGCTGGACATCCTTGTGCATGCGGTGGCCTTTGCGCCCGCGACCGACCTGCGCGGGGAGTTCATCAACACCAGCCGCGAGGGCTTTCGCACGGCGATGGACGTGAGCGTCTACTCGCTGATTGCCGTGACGCGCGCCGCAGCCCCGCTGATGACCGAAGGCGGCAGCGTGATGACTCTCAGCTACTACGCCGCTGAAAAAGTGGTGCCCAACTACAACGTGATGGCCGTGGCAAAAGCGGGTCTTGAGTCCAGTGTGCGCTATCTCGCGTGGAACCTTGGCACGAAGAACATCCGCGTGAACGCCATCTCCGCTGGACCCATCAAGACACTGGCTGCGCGCGGCGTGGGCGATCTGAGCGAGATGATGAAGTCCCACGCAGACCGCGCTCCGCTGCACCGCAACGTGGACCAGCTTGAAGTGGGCGGAGCGGCGCTGTTTCTGGCCAGCGACCTTTCCAGCGCCATTACCGGCGAAGTGATGTATGTGGATTGCGGCTACAACGTGATGGGCTTCTGAGGGAGCTGGACTCCGGCTTCCCTCACCCGCAACACCCGCACCCCTCGCCTCGCCATGCGCGCCTGCCTTCGATAATCAGAATCGGCACTGCCGCCAGCGCCGCCGCCGTATCCACCCACGCAACGCGCCATACCGCATAGACCACCAGCCCCGCCAGCGTCACGGCAGCGAGATATGCGCAGGTGGCCGATTGTGTTGCGTCCGCGGCCAGCGCGCGATTGTTCAGCACGCGCGCGTATTTGCGCTTCAGTGCAGCCAGCACCGGCATCGCCACCAGCGCGAGCGCTGTGACGGCAATGCCCAGCGCGCTGGTTTCCAGCGGCGCGCCGTAAGAGAGCGTGGCAATGGCAACCACCACCGCCGCCAGCGCAAACAGCAGAATTGCTGCCGCCCGCTCCGCGTGCGTTTTCTTCAGCGAGAAGCGGGGCAGGAACTGCAACAGCACAACCGCAGCGGAAAGAAACTCCACCAGACTGTCTGACCCGAAGGCGAGCAGCGCCACGCTGTGCGCGCGGGCAGCGGCAAAGAGCGACACGCCGCACTCCAGCGCCATCCATGCGAGCGTGATGCACTGCAGCCACGCGACCTGGCTGGGCAGCCCGGGTTGCGGCAGCGCAGCACTCGTGGTGCAGGAGCCGCAGCAGCTTGCATCATCGGCATGAAGTGAAGCACGCATCGCTGAGCTTATTGTGCCACCGGGCGCGCCGCGCACAACGCAAATCTACATGGCGAGAATCTGTGCCCAGACCGCGGGGGCCACGGGCACGCCAAGTCTGCGGTTCTCCGCGCGCACCTGCAATGTTTTCTCGCCGGGATAGCGGACACTGCTGCCTGCTTTCGCGGGCCTTGTGCGCTGCACTGAGGCCACAACTGCATCCGCAATCCGATCTGCCTCCGCCATTGCACCAAATGCTGCGGGATTCATCGCCAGAAACACCTGAGAAATGCCCGTCTCGCGCAGCGGATCCGGTAGAAGTTGATGGGTGGCATTGCCCAGCGACAGCATCGCCGCCATCATGTCCAGCACGATGGAAAGGCCGGAGCCTTTCCAATAGCCAGTGGGCAGCGGGCGCTGCGATTGCTCAATCGCGGCGGGGTCGCGCGTGAGGTTGCCTTCCGTGTCGAAGCCTCCATCCACCGGCAACATCTCTCCGCGCAGCCGATAGCTTTCAAGAGCGCCATAAGAAAATTGCGACATCGCCATGTCCAACACAACGGGCCCATCCGCGCGCGGCACGGCGATGACCAGCGGGTTGTTGCCGATGCTCGGGTCAGCGCCGCCCCACGGCGGCAGGTTGGGCATCGTGTTGGTCCAGCAAATGCCGATAAGTCCCGCCCCGGCGGCCTGCCAGCCGTAACTGCCGCCGCGCATCCAGTGGTTGGTGTTGCCCAGGCTCACGCATCCCACGCCATGCTCACGGCTCAGGGCCATGGCACGGTCCATCGCGGCCAGCGCGTTGAGGTTACCGGGGCCGCGACGCCCGTCCCAGCGCTCGACGGCGCCGAAGCGCGTGAGAACGGCGGGCTCGGCAACCACGTCGATGCTGCCGTTGCGCACCATGGCAACGAAGCGCGGAAAGCGGCTGACGCCATGCGTGTAGACGCCGTCGCAGGTTGTCTCGGCAAACAGGCGCGCACAGGTTTGCGCGCGCTGAGCGGTGAAGCCAAGTGCTTCAAGAGCGTGTGCGAGTTGCTCATGGAGTTGGTCGAAGGGGATTCGCAGCATGGCCAGTGTCGTGGGTCGAAATTGTCAATGCGAGAGTGATCGCGCTTTGCGCACCAGGTTCTATTCCTTCAGCGTCACCGCAATCCTGCGCGCATCGCCGCCCTCTGCAGTGATGACAATTTCTCCCGTGGCGCGCTTGCGGATGCTTTTGAACTTCTCGCCCCACTCGACAAGCACCAGCGCGTCGGGCGTCAGCAACTCGTCCAGGCCCAGCGTCTCCAGTTGCCGCTCGCTCTCCAGGCGGTAGACGTCCAGATGGAAGAGCTTCACCGGCCTGCCAGCCTGCGTGCCATCGTACTCGTGCAGCAGCGTAAACGTCGGGCTGGTGACTTCGTCTGCGTCCGCCGCGTCCAGTTCCAGCGCAATGCCCTTCACCAGAGTGGTTTTGCCGGTGCCCAGGTCTCCGCGCAGCAGCAGCAGTTGGGGCGGCTTGAGCAGGCGGGCCAACGTGCGTCCCACATCGATCGTGTCCGCGCCGCTGTGCGTGATGAACTCGTGGATTCTGCCTTCGGCGGGTGGTGCGGCGTTGCTCATGGCGCTGCCTCGCGGAGGGGCGCGGCCGGCGACGGCTCCGCCGGCAGACCCTGCAACCAAACATACCCGTTCCGCCCGCGCGATTCAAAGCGAAAAGCCCGCGAAAGATGATGAAGACTATCCGTGGCCAACAGAGTATGCTCGTCCAACTCGCGCACAGCCAGGTCGGCGGCCAGCCCGTGCAGATACACCGCCGCTTCCACTGCGCGCGTGGGCTCGCCCGGATACTGCGCCAGCATGCCTGCCACAAGGCCGGTCAATACGTCGCCGCTGCCCCCCTTGGCCATACCGGGATTGCCGGTGGTATTCACGGCCACGCGCCCGTCGGTATGAGCAACGAGTGTCCGCGCCCCTTTGAGCACCACCGTGACGCCGTTGCGTTGGGCAAAGCTGCGTGCCACTTCAAGCCTGTCTGCCTGCACCGCGGCAACCGAAAGCCCCGCCAGCCGCGCCATTTCGCCGGGATGCGGCGTCAGCACCAGCGTGCGCCCCTTGGCCAGTTTTGCCAGCAGCACGGGTTTGGCAGCCAGAATGTTGAGCGCATCCGCATCGATCACCGCTGGAATCTTCGTTGCCGCGAGCAGCCCCGTGGCGAACTTGATTGTCTGCGCGCTCTGGCCGAGGCCCGGACCGATGGCCAGCACCGTCTTGCCTGCGATGAGTTCAGCCACAAATTCCGGCGCAAGATTTTCCGCCGCAATCTGTCCCGCTTCGGTCGGCGCAAGCGGCCAGGTCATCAGTTCCGGCGCAATCGCCGCCACCAGCGGCAGCGCGGGAGATGGGACCGCCGCCGTCACCAGGCCGGCCCCGGCGCGCAACGCCGCCAGCGCCGCCATGGCCGGCGCGCCGGATTTGCCACCCGCCGA
>JAJYBT010000353.1 GCA_021778875.1 Acidobacteriota bacterium
CGCAACCACCCCCAGCAGGAGCGCTTTCACCCCGTCGCCCCCTGCCGAGCCCCCTGTTGAGCCATAGTCTGCGCCGTATGAATGTGGCAGATCGCTGCCGCCAGGGCGTCCGCTGCGTCAGGCGGCTCCGGCACCTCGGCCAGATCCAGCAGCCGGGCCACCATGAACTGAACCTGCTCCTTCTTCGCCAGCCCGTAGCCCACCACGCTGGACTTGATCCGCAACGGCGCATACTCCGCCACCGGCACCCCAAGCGTCGCCGCCGCCAGCAGAGCGACTCCGCGCACCTGCCCCAGCTTCAGCGCAGACTTGGCGTTCACTGAGTAGAAGACTTCCTCAATCGCCACCACTTCCGGCTGCCAGCGTTCCAGGTGCATGGTCAGTTCGCGAAAAACCTGCGCAAGCCGCTCCGGCAGCGGTTTCGCTTTGGAAAGATGAATGGCTCCCAGCGCCTTGCAGACCAGCCGCGGCTGCCGCCCGGCGTCGCAGGTCTCCACCACGCCGAAACCCGTTACTTCAGTCCCGCAATCGATGCCGAAAACCCGCATTGGCTGTCAGTTTACCGCAGGTGGCCCTGGGCTGGCTGTGAGTTCGGCGGCTGGGCAACCGCAAAAACAACAGCGGCCTGAGAACCAGAAGTTCGCAGGCCGCTGCCGGTGATCTGTTGGGATTGGACTAAGGCCATCGCGCTGCCGCGAAAGCCAGTGACCCGGCCGGGAAATTCCCGTCCGCCGGGGCAAAGCTGGGGTCTTGGGCGCGATGCCCTAGGCCTCAGTCACCTCACGTTGCGTACAACTAGGTAAGTCAAATTTCATAGGCTGGATCAACCTCCTTTCCCGTGTTCCGCTACGGTAAACCCACCGGAGAGGAGCGTCAAGGGCGGGCGGCAGGCGACGTGGTGCAAGGGACATCAGCCTGATATCGTCAGCGCTCTTGCTTTCAGAGAGGCCAATAAACCTTCGAGGGTCAGGTCCGCCGATGGCTGTCGAAAACGTCCATCTTCGAGTGAGTTCTGGCTCGAGAGTAAAAACGCGGCACTATCATACAGCCGTTCCCTGATCAGTTTCGTCAGGAGTATCTCGTATCGTTTCGCATAAGATGCTTCCTGAAATTCCTGGAATACAGGAAAGTGTGGTTCTTTGACGCCAACCGGGCTCATGGACTTATCGACTTCTTCGAGCAGCATCACATACCCCAGCCAAGGGCGCTGCGACAGGGCAAACGCTCCTTCCCTGTAGGCGGTCCAGATATCTGTCGCGCTTCCCAGTGCCTCTTCCGTGCGATTGTTGAAGTTGTTGCCAAAAGAACCGACTTGCGACTTGAATTCCATCGCAACAATCAGCTTTCCCTCGACGACAACAATCAAGTCCCACTGCTTTTCTGCTCGAAACCAGCCGGGTAGCTCAACTTTTCTGTTCAAGAAGATGTGGGAATGACTGACCTTGCATTCGACCAAGTAGTCACGAACCAATTCGACGAATCCGTCCAACTGCTTCCCACCTGTGACCGCAGTACGATTCCCGGCATCCTTCGCTCCGGATCTCGCTCCCTGCTTTTGGGCCTGATTACCTCGCGTGGCCCAAAACTGCTTGACTGCGCTCCGGATTCGCTGCTCCCAGTAGGGCTCCAAGATCACGGCTCCTCGACCTCCGTTACCTCGGGGCGCCAAAATAGCCCTCCAGTCTCCCGGTAAAAGCGCGCAACAGACATGCGGTGATACTTGGAACTAATCTCGAAACCGACACTGTGCCGACCGCTTCGAGCAGCCGCGATCGCGGTTGTGCCAGAGCCCGCGAAAGGATCGACCACAACATCACCCGCAAAACTGAACATGCGGACGAGGCGCTCGGCCAGTTCAATTGGGTAGGGGGCCGGATGATCTTTGGTCGAGGCCCCGGTCAGGCCCGTCCAAATTTGTTGAAACCAAGACTGGTAATTCTCCGCGCTGATGACAGACAGCAGGCGTTTAGCGACGGTTGGCTTGCGGTAGCCGCCCGGTTTGCGAAACATCAGGATGAACTCGACGTCGTTCTTGATGACGGAGTTAGGCTCGTAGGGCTTGCCAAGAAATCCTCCTCCACCAGAAACCTCGTAGGCGGCATTGGCGATCTTATGCCAGATAATTGGGGACAGATTGTCGAACCCGATACCGCGACAAATCTCCTGAATCGAGGCGTGGAGAGGCACAACCGTGTGACGTCCATCGTTTTGACGCCTTGAAAGGCAGACATCGCCCACAACGCAAATCAAGCGCCCGCCCGGCACGAGCATGTCATAGCAACGTCGCCAGACCCGGCTCAGTTCTTTCAGGAATGCATCGTACGCACTGACGTGACCAAGCTGCCCGTCAGCCTCGTCGTATTTCTTCAATGTCCAGTAAGGAGGGGATGTAAGGACGAGGTGCGCGCTTTCCGGTTCCAATGAGTGCATCGCACGCGCGTCTCCGTGCACCAGATAGTGGCGAGTGGGAAGTCGCAGCAACGCTTGCTCCAGCAAGCTCATTGCAGAAGGATCACGCGCAAGCCTGGGGATATCAGTCTGTTCCAAAGAGTCAAACTGGAGCGGCTGCGGCAGAAAAGAAGCAAGGTCCAGGTCAGGGATGACAATTCTTGCCGGGTGTTCTTCTTCCCGTCTGGCTGCGAGTCCGCTCATGTTGGCTCCAGGAAATAGAGTAACGGATTGGCAGCCCGAAGTGCTCGTCGGATAAAACCGGGGTGGATGCGGAGCTTGAAAGGCATCTACGCCATCGCCAGGTTCATGTTGTCGATGGCCTCGTCGATCTCCTGCGTGCTCTTGAAGCCGACGGTGACGCAATCCACGCCCGCATCCTTGAAGGCGAAGCGCATGGCCTTCTGCCGGTCGCTGTGCTGCGTAAAGTTGCCGTTGCCCACCAGCTTCATGCTGATAACGCCCATGCCCTGCTGCTTCACCTGCTTCACGTGCTCCACAACCTCGGGCACGCTGCCCGGGTTATTGTTGTCCGCAGACGTGGGCCCGTCCATGCGGGTGCCGTTGTGGTTCATGCGGATCATGGCGACCTGGAGCCACTTGTTGCCGGGCATCTGGCGCAGGGCGGGCAGGCCGTGGACCGAAGCGCCGCGGGAGCGGATAGCGCCTTTGGACTGCGCCTCAAGGACGCCATCCTGCCAGCGGGAGGTCTCCGCAACCCAGTCTGCGGTGTGCTGCCAGTGGAGCAACATGACGTCGAAGTAGTCTGTCTGCGAGGTGCGGCGCATCTGGTCAAAGCGCCCAACCGGATCGACGCCGGGGTCGGTGGTGACCTTGCTCATGAGCTGGTAGCTGTCGCGCGGAATTCCTTTGAGCGCTTCGCCAAGCATGGCCGGAGTAACGTATGCCTCGGCCGTCTCAAAGAAGCGGATGCCGCGATCGTAGGCGTAGCGCACCAGCCGGTTGAAGCCTTGCTGCCCCAGCGCCGCCTGCACGTAGCCGTTGTTGCTGCCCGTGCCGAAGGCAAGCCGCGTGACGCGGACGCCCGATTTGCCCAGCGTCACAACTTCCGCCGCCGCGTTCTGGGCCGCATGCAGCGGCAGCGCGCCAACGCCCGCCAATGTGCCCGCGGCAAGCGAAGTCTTGAGAAATTCACGGCGAGTGTAGGGACTCATAAGCACCTCCGGGATTGGACAGGGCCGGCGCCGGGGGATCGGGAGCCGGATGCCGGAATGGTATCACGCGCCCGTCTCGTCTGCCCTCTACCAGCTATGCAGCCATTCCTCGTCCCGCCCAATGCGCACAGGCGTGTTGAACAACTCGCTCAGCCGCGGCGCGGTCAACATATCCTCGCGTGGGCCATCGCCCACAATCCGCCCGCCGCGCATCAGGATCACGCGCTCGATCTCCGGCAAAATGTCGCCCAGGTGATGCGTCACCAGCACAAGGCCCGTGCCTTCAGCAGCCAGACGACGCAGCGTCTCGCGCAGGTCCCTCTGCGCCGCCAGGTCCAGCGCGTTGGAGGGCTCATCCAGCAGCAGTTGCCGGGGCCGGTGGACGAGAGCGCGGGCTATCATAATGCGGCGCTTTTCACCGGCGGACATTTCGCCGACGAGCTGGCCGGAGAGATGCGTCGCCTCAATGCGGGCCAATGCCTCAAAGGCCCGCTCGCGCATCTCCGGCGTGACGTGCAGGTTGGGCCACAGCGTGGACGCCGAGAAAAATCCCGCAATCACCGCATCAAGACCGGTGGTGACGGCAGTGCGCTCGCCCGGCAGATCGGTGCCCAGCAGCCCCCCGCTCACCACGCCAAAGTGCTTCCGCAACTGGGTCAGGTCCCAGCGGTCGCGGCCAAAGATGCGCACCCGCATGCCCGGCTGCACAATCGGATAAATCTGGCACGTCATCGCCAGAATCAGCGTGGACTTGCCGCAGCCGTTAGGTCCAAGGATCGCCACGTGCTCTCCGGCCCGGATGGTCAGGTTCACATCGTGGAGGACCACCCGATCGCCGCGCGCAACGTTCACGTTGCTGAGCTCTAGAAATTCGCTTTGGCCGGCAGGTTCCGCGCTCTCCGTCATTCGTCCCCCACCTGCTAGATTAAATGAGTAATCCATGAGCGACATTTCCCAATTCCTCATCCCCAAAGGCTTCCGTTTCGG
>JAJYBT010000354.1 GCA_021778875.1 Acidobacteriota bacterium
GACCGCGTCATACAGCAGCGTGCCCTTGGGCGTGCCGTGCACCGGCACCGGTCCGCCGCCCAGCCCCGGAATGCCCGCCGCTCCGTTGCCTCCGGCGGTGTTGATCTGGGCCTTGTCCATCGCGTGTGACAGCATCCGCGCGCTGTTGGTAAAGTCCTGCAGCAGGTCCACGTTCACGTCAAACGAGAGCAGAAAGGCCTGGTCCTTCGGCTTCAGTACCCGCTCCAGAAACTCGCTGCCCGCCTCCTGCTCCAGCGGCAGCACGCGGTACTGGCTGCCGGAGGTGTCCAGCAGAATGCCCAGCGTGAGCGGCTGGTTGTTCTCGGCCACAAAGTTCTTGATCGTCTGCGGCACCTTGTCTTCTTCAATCGAGCAGTCGTCCTTCGCCAGGTGCGGAACCAGGTTGCCGTTCTTGTCCTTCACGGTGAAGAACAGGTTCACCAGGTTCACCTCCAGCTTGAAGGTCGCCACTGACTGATCGTCTTCCGGCGCGGCCGGGGCGGTGCTCACCGGCGCAGCGTCCGGGGACGGGGCAAGCTGGGCCCAGCCTGTCTGGGGCAACGCGGGCAGCAGGAAAAGCAGGGCAACGGCTGGAAAGGGGACACGCATGCTATTCAATAGACGGAAGACCGACCTCGAAGAGAGCATATCCTAACTCCTGCAGAACCAGAGGCAACCTGTGGAGCTTTGCTGCGTCTGATACTCTGTCGAGTGCAGCCCTTGTTGATGGATTATGGTAGGCGGGGGGTGGTTCTGCGGGCCGGCAGACGGTTGGCCGCAGCGTTCGGGAGGACAGGATACCAGTGAAGCTCGGTGTAACGGCAACGGCGCTTGCAGCGCTTGTAAGTTCCGGTTTGATCATCCAATCCGCGGCAGTGGCCCAGCAGCATCCGCAGGCCAGTGTGCCGGATGCTCCTGTGCCCCAGACCCCCGGTCCCTTGACCAATGTAAGCGGCCCCATCACCCCCGGCATCGGCACCACGGCGCCGGACGCCGGAACGGGCTCCACCGCCTCGTCGTCTGAGGCCGCCGGGCAGCAGACCACGCCCGCGCCCATGCCCCCGCCGCAGCCCCCGCCGAGCCAGGCCAGGGACGAGATCCAGGCCACGCCACCCGAGACGCCCGAGGCAGGCCAGGGTGCTGAGCAGACAGGAGTTATCATCCGCCTCAACGTCAACTTTGTTGAGGTTCCGGTCACCGTCAAGGACTCCAAGGGCAACCTGGTTGCCGGCCTCACCTGGCGCGACTTCAAGGTGTTTGAAAACGGCACCCGCGAGCCGCTGCGCCTGTTTACGGTGGACCCATTCCCGCTCTCCATCGCCTTTGTGATTGACCAGAGTGTGACCTCCGACGTGATGGCCCGCGTCAACGATTCGCTCGACGCCATCCAGGGCGCGCTTACCCCGTACGACGAGGTGGCGGTCTTCTCTTACACCAACGGCGCCCAGGAGCGTACCGGCTTTACCGGCGCGCAGAGCGCCCGCCTGCCCGCCGTGCTGGCCCTCACCAAGGCCACCGGCAGTGAGGAACTGGTGCCCGTCAACAGCGGCCCTCTGGCCGGATGCAGCGTCCACGTCAACGGCAACTGCGCTGACCCCAACCTGCAGCCCGGGCGGTCGGCCGGCAGCGGCCCGTTCATCACCCTGCCCAAGGAGATCCACACCCTCAACGACGCGGTTCTGGCCGCAGCCAAGGAGCTCTCCACCCGCCCCAAGGGACGCCGCCGCCTTATCTACGTCGTCTCTGACGGCAAGGAGTACGGCAGCAAGGCCAGCTACCGCGACGTGCTGCGCTACCTGCAGACCAACCAGATCGCCGTCTACGGCACGCTGGTGGGCGACTCCGCCCGCTGGGGACAGGGCTTTGTCAGCCGCTTCCACCTGCCCTTCACCATGTACGACAACCTGCTGGTCAAGTACGTGATGGCCACCGGCGGCACGCTCGATGCCGAGCGCGGCGTAAACGGCATTGAGAACAGCTACGCCAAGATCGCCGAGGAGGCGCGCACCCAGTACACGCTGGGCTACCTGAGCCACCAGCCGGTGATTGACGGCAAGTTCCGCACCATCGACGTGCGCGTGGACCGGCCCGGCCTGGAGGTCATCGCCAAGCGCGGTTACTACCCGTCGGCCACCTCCGCGGACGCGCCGTAAAGCCAGTCAACCTGCCAGACAGCAAAAGGCCTGTGCCGCGTGGCACAGGCCTTTTTGTAGGTTGAATTCCAATCTGCGAACGCGCCATTGCTTGTCAGCTACGGCATGCGCATCCGCTTCTCCGGGCACAGCCCGCAGGCAACGGAGTTGGAGGAGCGGCTACTTCTGCTCGGTTGTGGTGTTGCTCGGCGGTGTGGATGCCGCGTTCTGCTGCGTGTTCGGAGGCGCAGGATTGGAAGGCTCCGTTACGCCCTTCAGCCCTTCCCGAAAGCCCTTCAGGCCCTCGCCCAAACCCTTGCCCAGCTCCGGCAGCCGCTTGGCCCCGAACAGCAGAAACGCCACGATCGCCAAAACGATCAGATGCCATGGCTGCAATAAATCGCCCATTTTTTCCCTCCACGCGCCTTTCTGTCCCGGCGCGCTCCATCACTGGTAATTGTCGCACAAAGCCACCATGATGCGCAGCGCGGCGGGGGAGGGCCGACATCCGGCCGGGCGGGATTCAGTTGATCTGGGCCGGCTTGCCCAGCCGCTCAGCCACCATGGCATAAAAGCTGCGCAGGTCTTCCTCCTCGCCCATGGTCAGCCGCCGGTACACCTTCACCAGCGGAAACAGCCGCGAGCCGCGCACATCGATGGCCGGCACGGAGGCCACCCCGCCGGGGTAGACCGTCATCTCCCACTGTCCCGCGTAGCGCCGCCGCAGCACCTCGCCCAGGTAGCTGCCCCACAGGCGCACTTCAAACTCCAGGTCCAGCTCCGGGCTCTCGCCCACCTGCACCAGGATCTCGTCGAGCCCGTCAATCGAGTCGGAGGTAAAGTCCAGCTTCTGCTGGAACTCCTTGCGGCCCCGCTCGGCGGCCGCCCGCGCGTAGGCCTCCATCATCGTTCCCAGGTCCGGGAACGACTGCGCCTCAAGCCGGTTGCGAATCTCATCTGCCACGTTTCAGGGTACCCATTCCTCAGGGTACATGGCTCCGCTCCGGCTGTGCGCCGGAAATGGTACGGCGCACAGCCCCCTGTGGCAGACCGGGGCGCCTGTGGCATTCTGGAAACAGAGCCGAACCGGAGACGCAAATACCATCGCCGTCGCTTCAGTAAGCGGCGCAGAGGAACGCGCTCTCCGACTTTGCCCGGCCGCTGGAGGTCCCCATCGCGATGAAGTTTCCCCGGTTTCTCGTCCCTGTTGCCGCCCTGGCGCTGGCCTGCGGCACGGCTCGTCCCGTGCCCCGCCACGTCTACCCTGACCCGGCGCAGGCCCGCGCCGACCTGGCCGCCGCGCTCAAGCGCGCCGCCGCCAGCCACAAGCGCATCCTGCTCGACTTTGGCGGAAACTGGTGCGGCGACTGCCTGGTGCTGGACTACTACATGCACAGCCCGCAGAACCGCCCCATTCTTGAGTCCAACTTTGAGCTGGTGGACATCAACGTAGGCCGCTACGACGCCAATCTCGACCTGGCGCAGCGCTATGAGATTCCGCTGGAGAAGGGTGTGCCCGCGCTGGCCGTGCTCACGGAGACGGGAAAGCTGCTCTACAGCCAGAAGAATGGGCAGTTCGAGCGCATGGGCCAGATGGACCCCGGCTCAGTGACTAAATTCCTGCTGCAGTGGAAGCCTATTCGCCCCGGCTGCTCCGCCGTGATGGTTACTTGCTAGGCGCCAGCGGAGGCAGGTGCTTGGTGTTCTGGTAGGTGTACGTAATGCGGTGAATCACGGTGATGGTGGAGAGCACAGCCAGCACCCAAAGCACCGGTGCCATCACGCCCCACTTGTTGAACAGCGCGCCCAGAATCACCAGCACAATCCGCTCCGGCCGCTCCATGAAGCCCACCTTGCACTGGCCGATCAGCGCCTCGGCGCGGGCACGCGTGTAGCTCACCATCAGGGAAGTGACCATCACAAAGGCCACCAGCACCACGTAGCGGAAGCGGTTGATCCGGCCGTAGTACACCAGCAGCCCGAAGAACAGCACCACATCCGAGTAGCGGTCGATCACCGAGTCAAAGAACGCGCCGAAGACCGTCACCTGGTTGTTGCGGCGCGCCACGCGGCCGTCCACCATGTCAAAGATGCCCGCCCCGATAATCACCAGCCCGGCATACAGGAACATGCGGTCCGCGTTGGCGGCATAGGCATGGCCGAACAGAAAGGCCGCGGCAATGTTGATGATCAACCCGATGAAGGTAAGCACATTCGGGGAGATGCGGGTGAGCGCCAGACCGTGCACAATGCGGTCAAGAAGCCAGCCGCACGTGCGGCCAAAAGCGCTGGTCCAGGTCATGTTCAGGTCTTCCTAGTTACTTCGCGGCGCCGTCGCCATCATTGTCATCGTCGGCTCCGTCGTGAATGGTTGTCAGCTTCAGAATCTCCAGCTCGCGCTTGCCGTTCGGCGTCACCACGGTGGCTACGTCGCCCACGCGCCTGCCCACCAGCCCGCGGCCAATCGGCGAGGTCGT
>JAJYBT010000355.1 GCA_021778875.1 Acidobacteriota bacterium
ATGAGCTTTTTACGAGACATGTGTTTGGAATTCCTCACTTTGATTTTATCGGATGGGAATTGGCCGCAGCGTGATGGGGAGCACGGGGAACAGGCTGGTGAGCGGACGAGTTAGCAAGTCAGCGAGTTAGCAAGTCAGCTGGTCAGCGATGCAGGCAGCAGCGTGCGGCGAAGAGTTTTTCTGGAGTGGAAGAGTTCGTGCGCTCCCGGGTCCCGCATGCGGGACCCGGAGCGCCGATATTCCGCGGCGGGCTCGATGTGGATCACACCCGGCGCGCCGCGGAGGTTTACTTGTCAGTAAGGGCTTCTACGCCGGGGAGTTTTTTGCCTTCGAGGAATTCGAGGCTGGCTCCGCCGCCGGTGGAGATGTGGGTAATCTGGTCGGCAACGCCGGCCTGGTTGATGGCGCTCACGGAGTCGCCGCCGCCGATAATCGACGTGGCAGCCTTGTTGGCCGCGACGGCGCGTGCGATGGCGTTGGTGCCAACGGCAAAGCGGGGAAACTCGAAGACGCCGGCGGGGCCGTTCCACACGATGGTCTTCGCAGTGGAGACGACCTCCTCAATGGCCGCGACAGACTTGGGGCCGATGTCCAGGCCCTGCCAGTCGGCCGGGAAGTCCTTGTCAGTATCCCAGGGCTGGGTCTTGGCGTCGGGCGCAAAGCTGTCGGCAAGGACGTTATCCACCGGCAGCAGCAGGTTGACGCCCTTGGCCTTGGCCTTGGTCAGCGCTTCCTTCGCGATCTCGATCTTGTCCTCTTCCACCAGCGACTTGCCGGTCGTGATACCGAGCGCGCGCTGGAAGGTGTAGGCCATGCCGCCGACGATGACCAGCGTGTCCACCTTGTCGAGCAGGTTGTTGATCACGTCGATCTTGCCGGAGATCTTGGAGCCGCCGATGATGGCGACAAACGGCTTCTCAGGCGATTCCAGCGCCTTGCCGAGGTAGGTAATCTCCTTCTCCATCAGCAGGCCGGCAACGGCGGGCTTGAGGTAGTGCGTGATGCCCTCCGTGGAGGCATGGGCGCGGTGCGCGGAGCCGAAGGCGTCGTTTACGTAGACCTCGGCCAGCGAGGCCAGAGCCTTGGAGAAGGCGGGGTCGTTGGCTTCCTCTTCGGCGTGGTAGCGCAGGTTCTCCAGCAGCAGCACCTGGCCGGACTCAAGCTGGCGGGCAAGCTCTTCCGCCACGTCGCCCACGCAGTCGGGCGCAAAGGCCACGTTCACGCTCTCGCTCAGCTGCTTGTCGAGCAGGGCGCGGAGGCGGTCCACCACCGGGCGCAGGGAGTACTTCGGATTCGGCTTGCCCTTGGGGCGGCCGAGGTGCGAGGCGAGGATGACCTTCGCCTTGTGGCGCAGGGCGTACTCGATGGTGGGCAGCGTGGCCACGATGCGGGTGTCGTCGGTGATGGTCGAGCCGTCTTCCGTCAGCGGCACGTTGAAGTCGACGCGAATGAAGACGCGCTTGTTGGTCAAATCGATGTCGCGAATGGAGAGCTTGGACATGGGACTGTGCCTTCCTTGGGCTGGATTAGTTGCCGGTCGTCGAGTCGGGAATGACAGCTTCCATCTCGATCTCAATGCGCCATGCCGGGTTGAGCAGCCTGGCTACGACCACCATGGTGCTGGCGGGGCGAATCTGCGAAAAGAACTCTCCGTGGACGCGGCCGATGGCCTCCCAATCCTCAACATGCGTGAGGTAGAGGCGGGTGCGGACCACGTGTTCAAAGGAGGTTCCTGCCTTGGCGAGAGCCTCGGCGGCGATGGCGAAAATGCGACGCGTCTGGCCGGCGGCGTCTTCGTGGTCGGCGCCGACGGGGCCCGTGCCGGAGAGGTGCACAACGTTGCCGATGCGGACAGCGCGCGAGAACCCGAGGATGGGCTCGTACGGAGATCCGCCGGTGATATTTTGTCGCATGGTGTCTTCAGAAGAGGCGCGCCAGGGTTGATCAACCCCGGCGCGCCAGTTGAGAGGGTTGTTTACAGGCCCTTCTGGGCCAGGAAGCCGATGAGATCGACAACGCGATTGGAGTAGCCCCACTCGTTGTCATACCAGCTCAGCACCTTCACGCTGTTGCCCACCACCTTGGTCAGCGGAGCATCAACGATGGAGCTGCGCTTGTCGCCCTTGAAGTCGGAGCTGACAAGCTGGTTCTCGTCGTAGCCGAGGATGCCCTTCAGCTCGCCTTCGGAGGCGGCCTTCAGCGCGGCGTTCACGGCCTTGGCGTCGGTGGCCTTCTCGCTGATGAAGGTCAGGTCAACGATGGATACGTTGGGGGTTGGGACGCGGATGGCGAAGCCGTCCAGCTTGCCGGCAACCTCGGGGATGACCAGCTTGAGGGCCTTGGCGGCGCCGGTGGAGCTGGGGATCATGTTCAGCGCGGCAGCGCGGGCGCGGCGCAGGTCCTTGTGCGGGAAGTCGAGGATGACCTGGTCGTTGGTGTAGCTGTGGATGGTGGTCATGATGCCGCTGACGATGCCGAATTCCTTGATGAGCACCTTGACGACCGGCGCCAGGCAGTTGGTGGTGCAGCTGGCGTTGGAGATGACGTTGTGCTTGGCCGGATCGTACTTGTCCTGGTTGACGCCCAGCACGATGGTGAGGTCTTCGTTGGTGGCCGGGGCCGAGATGATGACCTTCTTCACGGTCTCACCCAGGTGCGCCTTGGCGACGGTCGCATCGGTAAAGCGGCCGGTCGACTCGACCACAACCTGCGCGCCCACTTCCGCCCAGGGAAGCTTGGCGGGATCCTTCTCGGCATAGACCTTGATCTTCTTGCCGTCGACGGAGATGAAGTCAGCGCCGGCTACGATCTCGTTGGGCAGATTGCCCAGGATCGAGTCGTACTTGAGCAGGTGGGCGAGGGTCGCCGGGCTGGTCAAGTCGTTGACGGCAACAAATTCAATCTCGGGATTGCCAAGCGCGGCGCGCAGAACGTTGCGGCCAATTCGGCCGAAGCCGTTGATGCCAACCTTTACTGCCATGTGTGTTCTCCTTCGTATTCAATCGAACTGAGGTTTAATGGGGTTGCGGCGTTCGGCGGCCAAACCCCGCTGTCTTTCCGCGCGCCGCCCATGCCTTACGGCCACGAGAGTGGCCAGCGGGGACGACGGAGAAGGACCGGCGAAGAGTTCGGCAGGCAATTGCACCAAACCCTTAATCTTAGCATTTCCGGCAGCGAAGCCGAAGTGAATTGCTCGCGTTTCGCTGCTTTCGGGCGAGCTTGTGGCTACTCCATTGTGCAGGGCCATTCACAGGATGGTATGTGATGAAATTCACAGCATTTGCAGCGCTGCACGGAAGTATGGTATCCCGTTAACAAATCGCAGGTGTTGAAGGCGGCATGAGAAGACGTTCCAAACGCGCCCCGAATACTTCGGAGTCGACAGGCAAGATAGGCCAGGAAATTCCATCGAATCAACCCCGACCGCTGGTTCCGGTGTACCCGGACGAGGCAGGAGTGGCCGCCAGGCCGCCTGCGCATCCGGCGCCCCCGCGCCAGCCCGCTCCTGAGGCGGAGTGGTCCCAGCCCGCCGGCGCAGGCCGGCTGGAGATGGAGACGCAACCCGAGTCGCCGTCTCTTCCCCCCGCGGAGCCGCAGGCCGCCGAGCGCTCGGCGCAGGCGCCCAAGGGATACGTGGTGCTGGCCATCGGCCTGCCCGGATCGGGCAAGACCACCTGGTTCCGGCGCCGCGGTGTCACGCCGCTCTCCAGCGATCTGCTGCGCAACATCCTCTTTGACGATGTGGAGGAGCAGCGCTACCAGGGGCTGGTCTTCTCCACGCTGCGCTCGCTGCTGCGCGCCAGGCTCATTGCGCGCATGCCGTGGAACTACGTGGACGCCACCAACCTGTCGGTCCACGAGCGGCGGCAGTGGATCAAGATGGCCAAGAGCTTTGGCTATGAGGTGCAGGCGGTCTTCTTCGATGTGCCGCTGGAGGTGTGCCTGGAGCGCAACCGCTCGCGCGACCGCATGGTGGCCGAAGAGGTGATGCGCAAGATGGCCGAGAAACTGAAGCCGCCGGTCTTTGAAGAGGGCTTTGCCAAGATCACCGTGGTGCGCGTGAAGAGCGCGGGCTAGGCTGGCATTCAGAAAAAGGAGAAATCAGCATGAGTACTTCCCCTGCTCCTGCTTCAAGTCCCGCTCCGTACGTGGAGCCGTGGCTGCGCGGCACGCATGCAGATGTGCCTGCGGCCGGACGCGCCGTCTTGCACGCGCTCGATCTGGCAATCGACGACCTGACAAAGTGGACCGCCGGGCTGACCGACGCCGAGATTCATTCCCAGCCGCACGGACTGACCGCAGTGGCCTTTCACCTGCGCCACATTGCGCGCTCCACTGACCGCATCCTGACCTACGCCGAGGGCGGGCAGTTGACGCGCGAGCAGCTCGACGCGCTGAAGGCCGAGCAGAGCGGGGAAGAGTCGCTGGCCGAGTTGCTGGCCGAGGTAGAAGTGGCGTTCAGCAATGCGGCCGAGCGCATTCGCGTGCTGGCTACGGCGGACCTGAATACCTTTCGCGGAGTGGGGCGCAAGCAGTTGCCCACCTCCATCGGCGGCGCGCTCATCCATGTGGCCGACCACACACAGCGGCACG
>JAJYBT010000356.1 GCA_021778875.1 Acidobacteriota bacterium
CATGTGCGAGGATGTCGATGCCCACCATGTCCGGGAGGCGAAACGTGCCGCTTCGCGGCCAGCCGATGGCAGGGCCTGTGAGCGCGTCTACCTCCTCGATGGTCAGGCCCTGCTGCAGCATGAGCGTGGCCGCGGTGAACATGACGGCGACGCCGATGCGGTTGGCGATGAAGTTGGGCGTGTCGCGGGCGAAGACCACCTGCTTGCCGAGGATGCGATCGGCAAAGGCGGCAAAGGCGGACACGACGCCGGGGTCGCTCTCCGCCGTTGGAATCACCTCGAGCAGGCGCATGTAACGCGGTGGGTTGAAGAAGTGGGTTCCAAAAAACCTGCCGCGGAGCGGGCCGAGGCCGGCGGCAATTGCGCCGATGGGCAACCCCGACGTGTTGGAGGTGAGCACGGCATGGGCAGCCAGGTGCGGCACAACGCGGTCAAGCAATGCGCGCTTGATCTCAAGATTCTCCGCGACAGCTTCGATCACCCAATCGCACGCGGCCAGTTTGGGCAAATCATCCTCGAAGTTTCCGGGCGTGATGAGCGCGGCCTTTGCAGGCTCGTAGAAAGCGGCAGGCCGGGCTTTGGCCAGCGCATCGAGCGCCGCGGTGGCCAGGCGGCTGCGGCGCTCCGCGCCTTCTCTCTCGGGGACAAGATCGAGCAGCAGGGTGGGAATGCCGGCATTGGCCAGATGTGCGGCAATGCGTGAACCCATGGTCCCGGCGCCCAGCACCGCGGCGCGGCGGACCAGAAAGGGCTGTGCGGCAAAGCCGGGAGTTCCAGCTCCGGCAGTGGTGCTCATAGATGCGCTCCCTGCGCGGATTGATGATGAAAGCGGTCGCCCGCGCGAAGACGTTCCAGAGCATACGGAAGGCCGGTTCGCCGGGTCAAGGCGACGCCCCCGCAGGCCACCCGATTTGAATTGATTGTCAACCCGGACTACAATCTGCTGTTCCGGGCTTGACGTTCGGGGCAGTGGGAGCTTTCTCCATGGCTCGCATCGAAGCAGCGATGGATCTGCCGGCATTCGACTCCTCCATCAGCGAACTTACTCAGGCTGCACTGCACGGCATCACTTTCGCTCTGGCCTCGGTGGGCCGGGCCTTCGTCTGCCTCGATCCCTCGTTTCGCATCGTTCATGTCTCTTACCTGATTGACCAGTTGCTTGGCGTGGGCACCGCTGCGCAACTTCGCGGGCGGCTGGTGGAAGAACTGCTGGGCCCGGAGCTGTTTGGCCCGCGCGGGCCTCTGCGCCAGGCCTTGCTGGATGGGCAGATGCGTGAGGGATGGCGCGCCACTCTCCGGTTCGGCAGCGGCCCTCCGCGGCTGGTGTCCATCACGGCGGCACCCATGATTCAGGAGCGCAGCAACGTCTGCGACCCGCGCGTGATGTATCTGGTTCTGCTGCGCCCGGCCGAGGAAGAACAGACCTGTCCGGAAGCGCCGGTTTTCTACTCCGGCGTGGTGGCCTGCTCGCCGCCCATGCAGCGCATCTTCCGCCTGGTGGAAACGCTGCAGGCCAGCGAAGCCACCGTGCTGATCACCGGCGAGAGCGGCACCGGCAAGGAAGTCGTGGCAAGGGCTATCCATGAGCGCTCGACGCGCGCCGGGGGACCGTTTATCGCTGTCAACTGCGGCGCGCTGCCCCCGGACCTGCTGGAATCAGAACTCTTCGGCCATGTCCGCGGGGCCTTTACCGGCGCCGTGCGCGACCGCGTGGGGCGCTTTGAGCTGGCCTCGCAGGGCACGCTTTTTCTGGACGAGATTGGCGACCTTCCGCCGCTGCTGCAGGTGAAGCTGCTGCGCGTGCTGCAGGAGCGCCAGTATGAGCGCGTGGGCGAAAGCACAGCCCGCACCACCAATGCGCGCATCGTGGCGGCCACCAATGCCGACCTGCGCGTGGCGCTGCGCGAGGGACGGCTGCGCGAGGACCTCTACTACCGCCTGTGCGTGGTGCCGATTGAAGTTCCGCCGCTGCGCGAGCGCCGCGAAGATATTGCCCCGCTGGCGATGAGCCTGCTGAACCGCATCACGGCCCAGCACGGACTGATGCGCAGAATTTCGCCGCAAGCCATGCGCTCGCTGCTCGACTACTCCTGGCCGGGCAACGTTCGCGAGCTGGCCAACGTGATGGAATATGCCGTGGCCGTGGCCAAGATGGAAACCATCCTGCCCGAGGACCTGCCCGAGGAGATCGTTCAGGCCGCCCACGCGGTCCACGGAACCTATCCGCTTCCTCTGCCCTCCGCCTGCCTGCCCCTCTCGCTCACCCATGAGCCGTTCCCACCATCGGACTCAGAAAGCAAGCTGCTGCTGGCCGCTCTTGAAGCGAATCGCTGGCGGAGAGCCGAGACCGCCAGGGCCCTTGGCCTGAGCCGGTCGACGTTATGGCGGAGGATGCGCGAATTGAAACTGGCGTGATCCGGCGAAAAGACATTCTGCGACATTCTGGAGCAAATTGAAACATCTTGCTGCAACGCAATGTTGCAATCCTGTGCTCGGCTTTCCACCTAAGTCTCTCATTCAAAAAGAATCTGGGTTTGGCGTGAAACGTGCCAAATTGCAGGCTGAGGAGTCTGTTGCAGCCGCAGCTTGATCAGGCGGCACTCCAATCACGGACTCCCAGGGAAGTTTGACGAATGAGAACCCATATTCATCGCAACAAATGGATTGTAAAACCTTTATTCATCGCACTTCTTCTGCTCTTTCCGGTTGGCGTGCTCGCGACCGATGGGCATTTTCTGCATGGTGCGGGCCCTGTGAACGAAGCCATGGGCGGCGCCGACACAGGCATCTGCCTGGATGCGACAGGCTCAATCGCCTGGAACCCGGCCTGTACCTCGCAGTTCAAGGGCCGCCGCTTTGAGTTTCATGGAACCATCTTCGTTCCCTGGCGGTCACTTTCCAGCACCGTCGATGCAAACGCATTTGGGCCGGGCGTGCCGGCTGCAACGCTGAGCGGGACCACGGTCAGCCACAGGAACACGTCTTTCATGCCCGGGCTGGCGTTCATCTATCATCCAGACGGCAGCCGCAATGCGTATCATGCCGCGATGCTGGCGGTGAGCGGCTTTGGCGTGAACTACGACGAGAACACCGACTTCTCCAATCCCATTCTTACGCCGCAGGCGCCCAACGGATTTGGCTTTGGGAAACTGCAATCGAACTATGCGCTGCTGACGATGCCCCTGGGCATGTCGCGGCAGGTCACTGACAAGCTCTCCCTCGGCATCTCGCTGATCCCCGCATTCTCCATGCTCAAGGTGATTCCCGCGCCGTTTGCGACGCCCGTGACGGCGGGGAGCACGATGGCCTATTACCTGTCGGCATCCAAGAGCGCCTGGGCATATGGCGCGGGCGCGCAGGCCGGCATGCAGTACAAGTTCAACGACGTGCTGAGCGTGGGCGCCTCCTACCACTCGCCGATCTGGTTCAGCGATTTCAAATGGCAGGCCGCCGACCTGACCGGAGTCAAGCATAACGTTGAATTCGAGATGAATCTGCCGCAGGTGGTCTCGATGGGCGTGGGCATCTCGCCGAGCGAGCGCACCCACATCGGCGTGGACGCGCGCTGGTTTGACTATGCCGATACGACCGGCTTTGACAAGTCGGGCTACAACAACAACGGGGCCGTGGTGGGATTTGGATGGAACAGCATCTGGGCTGTGGGCGGCGGCGTGGAACAGCAGATTACTTCCACGACCAAGGTGATTGGCGGATATAACTATTCGCAGAATCCTGTGCCGCCGAAGTACTCCTTCTTCAACACGCCTGCCCCGGCAATCGTGCAGCATCACGTCTCGGGCGGCATTGTGCAGAAGGTCGGCAGCTGGGATGTGAACGTAGCTTACTACCACGCGTTCAAAAACTCGATTACCGGACCGTGGATTTCAGGGCAGGGGCCGATTCCCGGCACCAGCGCGACCAACAAGATGTCAGAGAATTCGCTCACCATCGGCATGGCGAAGAGCTTCTAAGCACGCTTCGACAACAGCCATTGCAAGCCATACCGCCGTCTGGGATCTCTCCAGGCGGCGGTGCTTTGTTGCGGCTACCCGGGCCGTTTCAGACGCGCGCGCTGCGGTATTCTCAAAGCTGGGACTCCTGATGGGAAGACAGTGGGGGGAGTTCCGCCTCGCAATGGTTTTCATCAACAAAAGCGCATGGGAGACCGCCGCCGGGCTGGCGCTTGTGGCGTCACTGGCGGCGGGCGCCATATGGGTTTTCGGAAGGCGGCAGCTCACGGCGGACGAACTGGAGCTGGCGCGCCGGCGCTTTCTGTCGCACTCCGGACGCCTGGTGGATGGCATGCTGCTGGACATCTGTGAGATGGAGGCCGACGACGGCCGCGCACTTACCCTGCTGGTCTACAACTACCGAATCGGCGGCGTGGACTACGAATGCTCGCAGGATATTACCGCGATCCGCGACGCGGTGGAACCGGCCCAGGTGCGTGTCGGGTTTCCCTGCTCTGTGCGCTACCAGCCGGGCAACCCGCAGAACAGCATTGTGGCGGCCGAGGAGTGGTCCGGGCTGCGCGTCAGCCTGCCGGATGTGCTCTTGCCCGGGCCTTCTGGCCAGGGCCCGACAGAGCCGCGC
>JAJYBT010000357.1 GCA_021778875.1 Acidobacteriota bacterium
TTGCGGTTGGAGGTCGAGGCGCAACGCTCGCCCGGCTCCAGCCGGTCTTCGTTCATGCCCAGGCACATCGAGCAGCCGGGCTCGCGCCATTCGAAGCCGGCGTCGCGGAACACGCGGTCCAGGCCTTCGGCCTCAGCCTGTTCCTTGACCCGGTGGGAGCCGGGCACGACCATGGCGTGCACGTGCGTGGAGACCTTGTGTCCGGCGGCGATGCGGGCCGCGGCGCGCAGGTCCTCAATGCGGCCGTTGGTGCAGGAGCCGATGAAGACGCGGTCGATGGAGACATCTTCGAGTTTGGTTCCGGCCTTGAGGTCCATGTACTCGAGGGCGCGCTCAAAGGACTTGCGGTCGAGCTCGTTGGCGGCCGCCGCGGGATCAGGCACAACGGCGGTAACGGGAGCCACCATGCCGGGGCTGGTTCCCCAGCTGATGTAGGGCACGAGCGTGGCGGCGTCGATGACGAGTTCGCGATCGAATTTGGCGCCGGGGTCGCTGGGGAGCTTGCTCCACTCGGCGACGGCGGCCTGCCAGGCTTCACCTTTTGGACTAAATCTGCGGCCTTCCAGGTAGGCGAAGGTGGTCTGGTCGGGAGCGATCATGCCGGCGCGGGCGCCCGCCTCGATGCTCATGTTGCAGATGGTCATGCGGCCTTCCATCGACAGCGAGCGGATGGCCGAGCCGGCGTACTCAATGACGCAGCCGGTGGCGCCGTCGGTGCCGATTTTGCCGATGATGGCGAGGATGATGTCCTTGGCGGTGACGCCGGTGGGCAGCTCGCCCTCCACGGAGATGCGGAAGGTCTGCGGCTTGGACTGGGGCAGGGTCTGCGTGGCCAGCACGTGCTCCACTTCGCTGGTGCCGATGCCGAAGGCAAGCGCGCCGAAGGCGCCGTGGGTGCTGGTGTGCGAGTCGCCGCAGACGATGGTCATACCGGGCTTGGTGAGGCCCAGCTCCGGGCCGATGACGTGCACGATCCCCTGGTCGCGGCTGTTCACGTCGTAGAGCTCGACGCCGAAGTCGGCGCAGTTCTTGCGCAGCGTGGCGATCTGCGTGGCCGAGATCTGATCGACGATGTTGAGTCGGCCCTCTTTTGTGGTGGGCACGTTGTGGTCCACGGTAGCCACGGAGCGGTCAGGACGGCGCACCTTGCGGCCGGCCAGACGAAGCCCCTCGAACGCCTGCGGGGAGGTGACCTCGTGCAGCAACTGCAGGTCAATGTAGAGCAGCGTGGGCTCGCCCTTGGGCTCTACGACGACGTGCTGCTCCCATACCTTTTCAAATAGCGTTTTTGGTTCGGAACTCATGAAACTCCCTATGTGGTGTTTGGCTGTCTTATGCGTTGACGAGCAGCGATTTGACGGTCTCGCGAACCTTGGCTCCCATCTCCCGGGTGGAGAGCACCTGGAAGCCCTGCGCGTTGCCGCGGGCAAGGTCGGGCGTGCGATAGCCCTGCTCCAGCACCTTGCGCACGGCGGTGCGAATGGCTTCCGACTCGGCTTCGAGCTTCGCGGTCAGGCGCAGAATCATGGCGCCGGTGAGGATGGCGCCGAGCGGGTTGGCGAGGCCCTTGCCGGCGATATCCGGCGCGGATCCGTGGACGGGCTCGTAGAGATCGACCTTGCCGCCGACGGTGGCCGAGGGCAGCATGCCGAGCGAGCCGGTGATGACGGCGGCCTCGTCGGAGAGGATGTCGCCGAAGAGATTCTCGGTCACCACGACGTCGTAGTTGCGCGGCTGGTTCATCAGGTGCATGGACATGGCGTCCACGTACTGGTGCTCCAGGGTGACGTCAGGGAACTCGGACGCGACCTCAGTGACGGTGGCGCGCCAGAGCTGCGAAACCTCAAGCACGTTGGCCTTGTCGACGCTGGTGACCTTCTTGCGGCGGCCCTGCGCAAGCTGGAAGGCGACGCGGGCTACGCGCGCGACTTCGTCGCGGGTGTAGCGCATAGTGTTCCAGGCTTCGCCGGTGGCGCGGTTCCACTCGCGCGGCTTGCCGAAGTAGAGGCCGCCGAGGAGCTCGCGAACGAACATGATGTCGGCGCCGTCGGTAATCTCCGGCTTCAGCGGGCTGTTGACGGTGAGCTCCTTGAAGGCGAAGGCGGGGCGCAGGTTGGCGAAGCCGCCGAGAGCGGCGCGAATCTGCAGCAGACCGGCCTCGGGGCGCTTGTCCGGGGGCAGGGAGTTGAACTCGTTGCCGCCCACGGCGCCGAGCAGAACGGCGTCACTGGCGAGCGCTTCATTCAGCGTGTCGGCGGGCAGCGGCGTGCCGTCCTGCACAATGGCGACGCCGCCGATGCGGCGCTCAGAAAAAGTAAACTCGTGGCCGCCAAGTTCGGCGACTTCACGCAACACGGCAACCGCTTCGCCGGTTACCTCCGGGCCAATGCCATCGCCCGCTACGACTAGAATTTTCAGCTTCATTCCTGCTCTCTTGGGTTGATTGGGATCCGTGGTGCTGGGTGGTTCAATCCAGTTCAGAGACCGGCACGGCGCGCCGCTCGCGAATCTTGTCGGGCAGCAGGCCGATGAGGTCCTGGTCGTAGATGTTCTTCTTGCGGTCCGCCAGGGCCACAAAGCGGTAGTAGGTTTGCTGCAGCTCCTCGCGGGTGAGCGTGAAGCCGAGTTGCTCCAGGCGATGCCGCAGCGCGGCGCGGCCGGAGTGCTTGCCGAGCACGAGATGCGTGCGCGAGACGCCGACGAGCGAGGGCGTCATGATTTCGTAGCAGAGCGGGTTGGCCAGCATGCCGTGCTGGTGGATGCCCGACTCGTGCGCGAAGGCGTTGGCGCCGACGATGGCCTTGTTGGGCGAGGGCGTGAAGGTGATGATCTGACCGAGCACCTGGCTGGTGGGGTAGAGCTGTTCCAGCTTGATGCTGGAGGTGGCGCCGTAGTGGTCGGCACGCACGTAGAGCGCAGCGGCGATCTCTTCAAGGGCCGCGTTGCCGGCGCGCTCGCCGATGCCGTTGATGGTGCACTCCACCTGGCGTGCACCCGCCTGAATGGCGGCCAGCGAGTTGGCGACGGCGAGGCCAAGATCGTCGTGGCAGTGCGAGGAGAGGACGATGCCCTTCTCATTGACGGCGGGGATGCGCTCGCGAACCTCGCGGAACATGCGGCCGTACTCCTCCGGCGTGGTGTAGCCCACGGTGTCGGGCATGTTGATGGTGGTGGCGCCGGCCTCAATGGCGACGCGGACCATCTCGATGAGGAATTCGCGGTCGGAGCGGGTGGCATCCTCGGGAGAGAACTCGACGTCGTCGACCAGCGAGCGGGCCAGGCGAACGGACTCCGCGGTGCGGTCGAGCGCCTCCTGGCGGCCGATTTTCAGCTTGTACTCCAGGTGCAGGTCACTGGAGGCGAGGAAGACATGGATGCGGGCGCGGTCTGCGAACTGCAGGGCGCGGGCAGCCATCTCAATGTCCTCTGTCTTGGCGCGGGCCAGCGAGGCGATGCGGGGCTTGCGGATGGCCTGGGTGATGGTGGAGATGGCGGCAAAGTCGCCCTCCGAGGCCATGGCGAAGCCGGCTTCAATGATGTCCACGCCCAGATCCTCAAGGGCATGCGCCATGGTGAGCTTTTCCTGCGTGGTCATACTGCAGCCGGGGGACTGCTCGCCGTCGCGGAGAGTGGTGTCGAAGATTGCTACGTGATTCGAAGTCATAGGAACGCCTGCCAGGGGGAAACCTTTGCGAACACATCTATTCTCGCCCATACGGCTTGTATAAGGCAAAGTTATTCTTTTTTGGAACTCGATTACAATTGCTTATGGAGAAACGCGCAGGGAAATAGCGCGGGAGGGAACGGATGGAGCTGAGCCAACTGGAGACTTTTCTGGCGGTTGCCGAGGAGCGGAGCTTCTCGCGGGCGGCGCAGCGGCTGCACCGGACGCAGCCGGCCATCAGCCAGGTGATTCGCAAACTGGAGGCGGCGGTGGGCGAGACGCTGTTTGATCGCGCATCGCGGGACGGGGCGCTGACGTCGGCGGGGGTGCTGCTGCGGGATTACGCGCTGCGCATGCTGGCGCTGCGGCGGGAGGCGGCCAGCGCGCTGGGCGAGCTGAAGAGTCTGGAGCGGGGCAACTTGCAACTGGCCGCGAACGAGTACACATGCATGTATCTGCTGCCGGTGATGGATGCCTACCGGCGGGAGTTTCCGCAGGTGCATGTGAATGTGCACCGCATGCTGGCCAGCCGGATTCCGGAGGAGCTGAACCTGAGGACGTTTGAGATCGGGGTGGTGTCGTTCCGGCCGGACCCGGCGCAGTTTCGCACGATTGCGGTGTATGGCGACAGCCTGGAGCTGATTGTGAGCCCGAACCATCCGCTGGCGGGGGCGGGGAAGGTGTCCATTGAGGACCTGGGCCGGGAGAATTTTATTGCGCACAATGTGACCTCGCCGCTGCGGCGCAAGGTGATTGAGGCCTTCCAGCGCTATCGCACGCCGCTGAACATGGGGATAGATCTGCCGACGATTGAGGCCATCAAGCGGTTTGTGGCCATGGGCAACGGAGTGGCGCTGGTGCCGCACCTGACGGTGGCCCGCGAACAGGAGACCGGCGACCTGGTGCGGGTGAAGGTGGACG
>JAJYBT010000358.1 GCA_021778875.1 Acidobacteriota bacterium
GCGCCTTTTGCGGCTTGGGTGGGAAAGCACGCCCGCTCAGCGCAAAGAACGCGATACACGGGGCACAGCCCAAAACGAGTGGGATTGCAAAATCGATGGCTGGGCCACCCGGCGCCTTCTGAGGACGCGCGCACAGGGACTGCCTGAAGGGGATCTGTCTACGCTGGACGAGTAACAAAGTGAATATGCAATACCGCCAAGCCGTACGTCCCCGAAAAACAAGGGGGACGATTCGATGGGTGTATTCTGTGGCCACTGGGGAACCCATCCCCTTGGAGTGATTCAGAATGAAGAGATCGGTTGTGCTCCTCCTTGCTTCTCTGTTCTGCGCAGCGGCCGCACGCGCTGACTTTGTGATTCTGCGCGACGGCAGAAGCTACTCAGGCACTTACACCGGCGCACGCACCGGCAATCTCACGTTCACCGACAGCAAAGGAATTCAGTACACCTTTCCGGTCAACTTGGTGCAGTCGCTGGTCTTCTCCAATGTCTCCGATCACATTGCGCTGCGCAACGGCCAATCCTACACAGGACATCTTACCGGCGTCACGCGCATCAGCTTTCGCGGGTCGAACGGCGTTGGTTACGAGTTTCCGCTGAACGATGTATCGTCGGTACTGATCACGAACGACACTCAACAGGCGGCGGATTCAAAACAGGTAGGCACACTCACGCATTCCGGCGCGACCACTAACGTCTCACCGGCGCAGCAATCTATCCATGTTGCGCCGGCACCAGCCACCGCATCAGCTGGGGCCCAAGTGCTGAATAGCACTGCCCAGGGGATACCGTCCGTAATAATTCCCTCGGGCACGCAGTTGGTGATTCGCACCGGTACCGCCGTCGATACCGCAACTGACCAGATCGGCAAACTCTATCCGGCCACAATATCGCAAAATGTGGTGGACAGCACCGGAGCGGTTGGGATTCCCGCCGGGACGCAGGCTGAGCTCCAGGTCGTCGCCCTGAACCAGGGCGCTAACTCAAAAAATCCCGATCTTGCACTCACCCTGCATTCCGTTACACTCAACGGAACAGCCTATCAGGTGGACACCTCCTCGGTGGTAGAGAAGGGCCCATCGGCGGGGTATGGTATGAACAAGCGCACTGCTGAATACACCGGCGGCACCGCAGCACTTGGAACGATCCTGGGCGCCGTCTTCGGCGGCGGCAAGGGTGCGGGGCTTGGCTTGCTGGCTGGAGCCGGCGCGGGCGGAATCACGCAGTACCTTACCCGCGGCAAGCGCGTGAACCTGCCACCAGAATCCACGCTAACCTTTCAGATCGAGCAAACCCTGGTCCTGCATCCCTGAGGCTTTCCGGGCAGGTGCCCACCCACGGTATGTTTGATTGAGCGTTCCCCCCGCGACCGAGTGTGCCCCATCCAGGCCGCGCCTTTTGCGGCCTGGATGGGAAAGCACGAACGTTCGCAGGGCGTAGGCTTTGGCGGCTGGCCCAGGTGCCGGGGTGAAAAGCGAGCGTTACCACTGAACTGGCTGCCCCAGGCACCTCGCATTTGGGCGCCTGGACTAACCTGCTAACTCGCTGACTCGCTAGCTCGCCGCTGCCAGCGTAAACAAGAACCTGCTCCCCTTGCCCACTTCGCTTTCGGCCCAGATGCGTCCGCCGTGCTGCTCCACGATGCTGCGGCACAGCGCCAGTCCCAGCCCCGTTCCGCCCAGCGCCCGCGAGTCCGACGCGTCGCCCTGCTGGAAGCGCTCGAAGATGCGCTCCAGCTTTTCCGGAGCAATGCCGCGTCCCTGGTCCTCGACCATGAAGCTCACCTCGTTCACGCCTGCGGCGTTCATGCCCCCGTTGCGCGCCGCCAGCCGGATGGTCGTCTCCGGCGGCGAAAACTTGATGGCGTTCGTCACCAGCTCGTTCAGCACCTGCAGTACCCGCTCCGTGTCGGCAAACACCGGCGCCGCGTTGGCCTCGATGTGGAAGCGGATGCGCGCCTGTGTGGCCGCGTTGTAGGCCACATCGGCCGCACGCCGCAACAGGTCTGCGGCCTCCACCTTCTCGCGGTGCAGCGGCAGCCGCCCTTTCTCCGCAACGTCGAAATCCAGAATGTCGTTCACCAGCCGGATCAGCCGGTCGCAGTTGCCAATCGCCATATCGATCATCTGCCGCTGCTTCTCCGGCCGCTTGTCCAGCGAGCCCGAAGAGATCAATCCCAGCGACGCGCGCAGCGACGTCAGCGGCGTCCGCAACTCGTGGCTCACCGTGGAAATGAACTCGTCCTTCATCCTCTCCAGGCGGCGGCGTTCGCTCACGTCCTGGAACGCCACCACCATGCCTGCGATGCGGCCATCGTCTAGCACTGGATTGGCGCTATACTCCACAGGAATCGCCGTCCCGTCCCTGCGCCAGAAGACCTCGTCCCTCATGCGAATCGGCTCGCACCGCCGCAGCGCCTGCAAAATCGGGCTCGTCGATTTGGAATACGGCGTCCCGTCGGCGTGGCTGTAGTGGATAATCTCGTGCATGTCACGCCCCGCCAGCTCACCCGGCGTATAACCCAGCGCCTCCGCGCCGGCTTCGTTGATGAAGGTCAGCTTGCCGTCGAGATCGATGCCGTAGATACCCTCGCCCACCGATTCGAGAATCAGCTCGCGCTGCCGCGTAGCCAGGTGCAGCGCCTCCTCGGCATCGTGCTGCTCGGTCACATCCATTCCGTGGATCAAAACAAAAGGCCGCTCGCTGGGCAATTGCATGCGCCGGCTGCGCACCGTAATGCGCCTGAAAACGCCGTCGATGCGCCGCAACGGCAGCGCGCCCTGCCAATTGTCGGCGCTCTCCAGTGTGTTCAGGCAATCCTGGAATGCCGCTGCTCCCTCAGCGTCCATTAGCTCCGTCACCATGCGTCCCATCAGCGCGTCGGCGCGATAGCCCAGCGTCTCCGCCGTAAACGAGTTGAGCGAGGTCAGCCGTCCCTCCATCGAGCAGGTAAAGACAAATCCCAGGCTGTGCTCCACCACCTCGCGGTAACAGGCCTCGCTCGTCAGCAGCGCCTGTTCCATCTCGCGCTGGTCGGTCACGTCCTGCCCGCTTATCACCAGGTATTGAATCTCGCCGTCCGGTCCCTGTAGCGGCCGCAAGGTCCAACTCACGCGCCGCGAGCGTCCGAACGCCGTCTGCCACGCTGTTTCGTGCGGTCCTGAGGCTTGACCCTGAGCGGCCTCGCGCAGTTTGCCCGCCACCCACTCGCGGTCGCTCAAATCAAGAACTGCTTCCACAAACGGTCGGCCGATAGCCTGGGCCAGGCTCAATCCGGTCATTTGCGAGCAGGGATAGTTCATCCGCACAACGCGGCCCGCCGTGTCCAGCACCGTTACCAGCGCGGGAATCGAATCCAGCGTTGCGGCCACAAAGCAGCGCTCGATGGCCAGCGCCCGCTCCGTCCGTTGCCGCTGCCGCTGCGCAGCCTCCTGCATGCGGATGCGTCCATATAACTCCAGCCGCGTCACAGCTTGCCGGCCCAGAATCTCTATCAGCGTCAGATGTTCCTGCTTGAACGCTCCAGGCCTGTGCGCCAGAACCGCTAGCGTGCCGATGATCTGCTGATCGCCGGCGATAAGCGGCGTTGCTGCGTAAGAGAGACAGGAACTGGCGCCCGACAGCGGAATGCCCTCGGGAGGAAAGCGCGGGTCCCGGCCGGCATCTGCAATCAGCAGCGGCGCGCCACTCTCCAGCATCCACTGGCAAGCTGTCGTTGTGCGTGGCTGGTCGGCCGCCTTGAATCCAAAACGTGCCTTGAACCAGAGCCGGTTGTAGTCCATCCAGCCCACGTAGGCGTAATCGGCGTTGCTCAGTACCGCCGCAAGCTCTGTCAACTCATCCAGCGCGGGGTCCGGGTTGCGATCGAACAGGCTCGATTCCGGGCGCACCACCGCGTCCTGGTTCTCGCCGCCTTGCGAACCGAGCATTGCGCACATAACTACACGTACCCGATTACCAGTATCGAAGAGATTGGCGGACTTGACTCTGCCACGAACAGGTCAATTGAAGAAAAACGAGTTACAACCTAGGTACCTCATAATATTGAGGCATCGGATTTCTGGCGAAATTACTACAGGCATCTTCTCAAGAGTTACCCAATCCATGACAGAACCGCCGTAGACACCTCGCAGCGCGTTTCCAGGCTGTCGAAATTGCCGTTTGCCTCCGTTTGGTTCCGCAGTAACCAGGCGCATGGGGAGCTACGGCGGTTCCAGGATTGGGCATCAACTCTTCCGGGCGAGTTTGAGCTGGCTTAGAAACGGTTTCCCGAGAAAGCTGTGACCGTCGTCCAGGCTCAGCAGGCGTTCAAGCATCGGAACCGTCACGGTAAAGGCCAGAAGGTCAGGCGGAATATGCTGCCGCATGGCAACGTCAGTGGCGCCAATGATGGCCTGAGCCGCGGAGAGATCGGGGAAAAGACTGTACATCTGGCCACAGCCTGAACCCCAGGGCGCCAGAACAGGTTCCGAGTCCTTGGGATGTGCATGGTAATTGGCCCCATAAATGAGAGCACTCAACTGGTCCGGATTGACAAAGAACGTGACCGTGCGCAGAAACTTCATCCTCTCATCGCTGACCGG
>JAJYBT010000359.1 GCA_021778875.1 Acidobacteriota bacterium
CGCTCCACAATGCGCTCACGCTGGCCGCGGCCTCCGCCATCGCCAATACAGCATTGCGGCAGTCTGCCGAGCTGCGCGCCGGCGGATTCGTGACCGAACCAATCCATGCAGCCACTGCAGGCAGCCCCGCCTGCGCCAGAGCCTGCTGGCTCGCCGCGTTCACCGCGTGCCCCACAGCCCGCCCAACCGAGCGATACGTCACTGCGATCTGCTCGCCCGCAGGCGGCGCAAATCCCGTGTAGAAGACCAGCCTCCCTGTGTGTTGCAGATAGCACTCTGACGCTTGTGTCGCCGGTCCGATTCTGCGCGTATACGCTGTCCCTCCAGAGGGCGTGCATACCACCCAGCCCGATCCAGTATTGGTCAGGTTCAGAGAGCGCATCGTGCCCACCAGGTTGATGCTGCTCGCAGCCACCACCATGCACGCGCCGGGCACACTCGCAATCGAGCCGTCGTAGAGCGTCACCGGCATCCCGGCCACACCGTTCACAAACTCCTGTATCTCGAACAGCAATTGCGCGGGCGCTAGATTCCACTGGCCGCCGTACGCGATGCTGCCGCTGTCGCCATACGAGCGATAGATGGCAAGCGCCCTCTGATTTTCAGGGCAATGCACGCGCACGCGCAGAGTGTATTGATTCGCCGTATTGATCGTGTAAGCAGTCCCCGTGGCTGTTCCCTGAACAATCGGCTGCAGCGTAACGGTGCCTGTTCCTTGCTGCGACGCTGCTTGAAAACCCGCGGTGCATGACGCCAGCGTCTCCAGGCCCATGAAAAAGCCGGCCAGAATCCCCGTGCTTCCTGCCGCGAGCGTTACGCCAGTAGCTTCCAGCAGCAGAGTGCCGCCCATCTCGACCGGATCGAGCCACGTCAGCAGCGTATCTCCGTCAATTCCGTTTCCGCCCTGCATCGCCAGCCCGCCCGAGCCAAGCGCAAGATAACCCGGCCCGCCTGAATTGCCCCAGACGCGCAGATCGATCGCGCTCTCATTGAAGAGCTCGTGAATGATGATGGACTTCGACGAAGGTGGAAAATACGGATTCGCGCCGAGAAAAAACTGAGTGGTCACACCGTCGCCGAGAAAGTATTCGGTCACATACGCAACCGGCTCATGCTCGCCGCAGACCGTCACATCATTGGCCAGCGCGCGCTTCACGCTGCCGGAGAGCACAAGGTTGTTCAGGCTCAGCGTGCCGTCCGCTTCGTTCAGCGTGTGTACCGTGCTCTGCACCGGCGACAGCGCAAGCGCGCCATTGACGGCGCGATAGGACGCCCGTGCCTGGTCCGCCACCTGCCCGGCGCTCCTGCTCCAGGCCGCGCCCGCTTCGGGCACAAAGTTGCTCACGACCTCGTTCAATGTGAGCGCGCTGGTGGAAAGACTCGCCGACCCGGTTCGCGTCACCAGCGAAGTCAGCAGTCCGCCAGCCGTTTGGCCTGTCGATCCTTTGCTGGGCGCCATCGACAACTGATTCAGCAGCAACTCGTCGCTCAGAGCCTGCACTGCGATGCGGTAGCGCGGACCCTCCAGACCCATTCCCGCGTACTCAGGCAGGGGGCTGATAGCGATATACCCGGTGAAGTAATATGTGCCGTCATCGCCTGTGACAACAAGCGACTGGTTGCGCAACGGCGTCGCGAGGCTCCCGTTTTGTGGAAGGCTCAACCAGAGCTGGCAGGCCGACGGCGCATTCAATGTCCGCTCAATCGTCAGTGGATGCGTAGCATCCAGCGCCTTCGTGTAGTCCTGCTCCTGAATGGAAATCTTCATCGCGACTCTCCGCCTCTGTGTGAAACGCCGATGCCGGATTGCGCAAATCCTCCGCCGCTTCATCGGCGGCGGCCTGGCGCATTGTTTGCGGGTGTGTGGTTTGCGAAATAGCTTTCGCCTTAAATCAGAGCGCCGGCCGCCGGCATGAAGCTGCGATAGCACAGCACGCGCTCCCCATCCAGCGGATCCGTCACCGGCATGGCGAGAAATGTTCCTTTCAGCAGCAAGCGCTCCAGGCCGCCCTTGTGTTTGGCGTCGAGCGGAATGCTCGCTTCCTCTGCTCCGGTCATTGCTTGCAGGCGAGGGTAGTGAAAGTAGATGCGCTCGCCCTGCCTGCCTTCAACCGCGAACAGCGCCGACCACTCCTGATAGAACGCGCCACCCTCGCGATCCACAAAGCCCATCACCGCCTGCAGCTTCGCGCCCGCTGCCGGCGCGCCTCCGGGCAGCGGTGAGGCCAATGTCAGCGAAGCTGAGCTGACCTGGGAAACCAATGCGACGTTGAACGTCACGCGCCGAATGTAGTCCACATCAGTAAGCGCCTGCCGCACATACGCGCCAGACACGGGCGAACCCACATAGCCCGTCTGCCCCGTGTAGTCCGCATCGATCGCAATCATCGATCCTGCTTTGAAGTTGGCTGCGTCTGCGGAACTCAACACCACAGTCGTCGCAGTTGACCCGCTCTGCACCGTGACCGCGGCCGCTGCCTGCGCTCCGTCGGCAGATGCAGTTGCGCCCGCTGCCGGAGCCAGCAGATTCATGTGCTGCGATCCTGTAGCCAGCGCCATGGTCAGCTTGGTCCAGCTTAGGAACTCAAAGCTGACCTGCGCCTCCACTGTCTCGCGTATCTGCTCCAATGGAGCGGCGGGAATCCCCGTCAGCACCGGCGTCGATTTGCTCGTTGGCTTCCGCGCGAATCCCTGAATCCATCCCAGGTCGATCCACGGCGCCGGCGGCGCGTCCAGGTTGAATGAGCCTTGTTCCGACGGGTCGAAGAGTGCCGGCGTTTGCGCCGCACGATTCACCGGCGCAAAGTAAGCGCGCACGCGCCGCGCCACGGGCGCAGGAGATGAAAACCAGTTCGCTGCCATTTATTCCCCCTGCTCCTGATAGCTGTAGACAGCCACTTTAGCCGACCGCGTCACGCGATCGCGCTGCACAACGACGGGCGTGAATGAAGGCTCATCCCAGAACACCTGCGTCAGCATCGTTGCGGGCGGCTGTGTCGCATAGTTCAGCTTTGGCGTGGAGAAAGGCTGGAGCATCGCGGTCAGTTCCTCGTCCATTTCGCTCAACAGCCGGCCGCGATCCAGCCCGCCAAAGCTCTGCGTGCCGCACGATTGGTAGATGACTTCGCACTCCTCGGCAACCATCGTGGAATAGAGATTCAAGTCAGTGCCCAGACCGCCCCATCGCAGCACAAAGACATCATTGGGCAGTTGTGTGAACGGCGCTTCTGCTTCTTCCACCAGGATTCCAGGGCGCTGCGCGCCACGCAGCAGAACCGTGCGTTGCGGATTGATGGCTGCCAGCCGCGTGCGCAGAGCCATATAGAAAGAGTCTTTCGCATTTTGCATGGAGTGCTGCTCCTAAGGAACTTGAACAGGGTCGCGAGTATGTCGCGCAGTCACAGCGCCTGCGGGCGCGCCTCGCGCAACAGCAGCCGGTATAGATACACCTGGCCAAACGCTTCATTCGAAGAGATGGACTCGATCAGGTAGTCCTGTCCGGCCATTGTGACAGCAAGCGTTGAGGCAAAGAGCGCCTGGGCCGATGCGAAGTTGAGCGTGCCCAGTTGCTGTTCCACCCCTGTGGCAGACATGAACATCTCCCACTTCGGCTGATCGCCTTCCTGCCAGCTTGGCCGCAACCTGCGCATGGCCACAGGGCTCACCACAACATCGACAAATGCAGTAGCCACCAGTCCCACTTCAGACTGGCTTGTATCCGTGTTCGTGCTGGTGACTCGCAGCAGAGCCGATGTCCCAGCAACTCCCCGCAGCAGGGCATCAGCCAGCATCGCCGGAGCCCACACCGGATTGCGCGGCGTTGTATCGCTCATCGCTCACCCCAGCCTGTTCGCAACGTACGGGCGCAGCCATGCCTGCACTGTCTCGTCAAGAAGCGAACTTGAGAAATACTGCATCCACATCGTGTCGATTCTGGTCCTGCTGGCGTTCAGCGCCGGTGTCGCCTGCGCATTGCGTACGATCTGCGCACAGGCGGTCTTGATGTCGTCGCCGATGGTCGCCAGCCCCGCGGTGTAAGTCACCATCACCTCGTTGTACGGCAGACCGAGCAGGTTCCAGGGCAGAGTCAGCTCTCCAGTCGCGGAGTCGTAATCCACGGATGCAGGGTCGATGCCGATCCACTGCCCGGGCAGCGAGAACGCCCAGCTTATTTCAAAAAGTGTCTCGTCAACAATCTGCCCGCGCCGTGGCTTTGCATAGCGCCCCTCCACGCTCACAAGCGGCGTGGTGGCAGCGCCAAGCGGCGCCAGGGGAAGATACGTGAGGCGCACCGCTTGCGATCCGCTGGTGATGCGCAGGCGCTCGGTGTACTGGATCACGTTCAGGTCGGGCCGCCTGCAGAAGCTGTTGATGAGTGCCGTGGCGGCCGTAATCCAGTCCGCCGTTGTGCCAGCCGGCAATCCATAATTCGAGTAATCCGCTGGCTGCAGATATGCCATATACAACCCTCTTTCTGTTCCAGCCCGATGTGCGTGAGTAACTGCCCGATAACTCCTGGGTTTCAGCTTTCCAGGTGTTGCGGAAAGAGGCCCGCATGGCGAGCCTCTTTC
>JAJYBT010000360.1 GCA_021778875.1 Acidobacteriota bacterium
CTGCAGCACAACCGCCTCACGCAACGGATCAATCGGCGGATTCGTCACCTGCGCAAAGCGCTGCCGGAAGAACGCATAAAGCGGCCGCGGCGCACGCGCCATCGGCGCCAACGCTGTATCGTCGCCCATCGACCACACCGCATCTTTGCCCTCGGCGGCCATCGGCGCCAGAATCATGCGCACGTCTTCCCGCGTAAATCCAAAGTGATGCTGCAGCCGGTTCAACTCTGCCGGCTCCAGCGGGTCCACCGGCTCGTGCGAGGCATCCAGCGGCGTATCCATCCGGATCAGGTCCTGGTAGTGCCGCTTCTGGTCGTAGATGCGCAGGATCTCGTCATTCTCAAGAAAGCGGTTTAGGTCCAGATCGGCCACGATCATCTGGCCCGGACCCAGCCTGCCGCTATGCACAATGTGCTCCGGGTCCATGTCCACCAACCCGACCTCAGAGCCCGCAACCACTAGCCCCTTGTCATCCAGCGCGAAGCGGCACGGCCGCAGCCCATTGCGATCCAGAATCGCTCCCACCTGGTGCCCGTCGGTAAAGGCCACCGCCGCCGGCCCATCCCACGGCTCCATGCAGTCGCCGCTGTACTGCAAAAACGACGAGCGATTGCCGGGATTCGCCGGCGGAATCATCATGCGTAGCGCCTCGCCCACCGTGCGTCCGTTATGCGACAGCAGTTCTACCACCTCATCCAGCGAGGTTGAATCGGAGCCACCCTCGGTTAGAACGGGATACAGGTCGAGCGACATCGATGCGGCTCTGGCCTCCATGCGCGCGCGGTTGCCCCAGATCGTATTGATTTCGCCATTGTGCGCGATTGCGCGAAACGGCTGCGCACGATCCCACGATGGAAGCACGTTGGTCGCATACCGCTGATGGAAGAGAGCAATCGGCGTTGTAAAGCCGGGATTGGCAAGATCCGGAAAGAAATCCGCGAGCAGGCGCCCTGCGCACAACGCCTTGTAAATCATGGTCGAGGAAGAGATGCTCACGACATAGCCGGGCAATCCTGAGCGCTCAAACTGCTTGCGCGCCAGAAAAAGCCTGCGATCAAAATTCTCCGCATCATCGCTGGTCACCAGCACGTGCCATATCGCGGGGCGCGACGACACCGCAATCTCCCCCAGCACCTCAGGCCGCACTGGAACAGGCCGCCAGCAAAGCACTTCCACGCTCTGTGCCGCAAGCGCTGCCTCCATCTCCGCGCGCTGTGCCGCATCGTCGGCGGGCAAAAACACCACCGCCACGCCCAGCGGTTTCTCCGCCGCCAGCGTCACGCCGCACTGCGCCAGCAGCCACTCCCGCGGAATCGCGGTCGTCACCCCGACGCCATCGCTCGACTTCCCGTCCGCGGCCACGGCACCGCGATGCTCCAGCCGCGCCAGCGCCGTCAGAGCATGTGCCAGAATGTCGTGCGAAGGCTCTGCGGAAAGCTGCGCCACAAATCCAACGCCACAGGCGTCCGCATCAAACCGCGGATCAATCAGGCTGACATCCAAATAGGACGGCCTCTGCGCATCTGCCCGGTCACTTTCCTGCTTTGCTGCCAATGCAGACACGAACGCCGACGAGGAAGAAAAGGGTGATCCCATGCTTTATGATTAGACCTCTGCGTGAAAAATACTGTTGCCCCCGCTTCCCTGCTAAGAAGAAGCCTGTACGGTCTATGAACTAAGGCGCGGTCGTGAACTACTGCGGCAGGTCCTGTTGCAGCCGGCCAAGCCTAAAACACGCCGGAGCATTCGGACCAGGGAAAGTGCTGCATTCAGTGGAGCGGAGGGAACAGTCTTGCATAGTTATACACTCCAGATGTATATTTATGCAAGCGCGGGATCGCCATGCGAACCGCGCTTTCAATTTTGAGTCAGACGGCCATGAAGTATCAACGACACAACGCGATACGGGAACTGGTGGCTCGCTCGCTGGTGGCCAATCAGGACGAGTTGCGCCGCAAGCTGCGCCGCCGCGGTTTTGAGGTCACGCAGGCCACCCTCTCGCGCGATATTCACGAGCTGCGGCTCACCAAGGGCCCCGGCGGCTACTCCCTGCCCGCAGCCAATAGCGCAGGCCCTGCCGTTGAAGAGGATGATGCCCCGCCTTCCGTAGCGGAAGTGATAGAAGGCTTCGGCTTGCGCGTGCGCCAGGCCATGAATCAGGTCATCATCGGTACCGTCATGGGCGGAGCCCAGCCTGTTGCCGCAGCGCTTGATCACGAGGGCTGGCCGGACGTTGTGGGAACGCTTGCAGGCGATGACACCGTGCTGGTGATTTGTCCCGATACACGCCGGGCCAGCGAAGTGGAAGCCCGACTGAGGACCATGCTCGAATCATGAAGGAAAGCGTACAAACAGCGATCATCGGCGTCACCGGATACGCGGGAGCGGAACTCACCCGGCTCTTACTCCACCATCCCCGGCTCAAGGGCAAGCCTCCCGTCCTCGCAGGCCGCGTGGACGAGAAGGATGCTGCGCGCGGCGGCATTCCGCTTGCGGAGATTCATCCGCACCTTGCCGGCAGCAGCAGTGCATCTTCGCTCAGGCTCGAACCTTTTTCCTGGGAACTCCTCGCGGAGCGCAAGGTGGAAGTGCTCTTCCTTGCCACGCCGCATGAGCAGTCCCGCGAGTGGGTTCCGGAAGCCCTTGCTCGCGGCCTGCGCGTCATCGATCTCAGCGGCGCGTGGCGGCTGACTGAGTCGTCCAATCGCGCCGTCTACGCCTTCAAGGACGACGGCACGGAGCAAGCCAACGCCATCCAGGCACAGGCCGTCTACGGCATGCCTGAGCTGCATCGTGCGCGGATTGCCGGAGCGCATCTCATTGCCAATCCCGGCTGCTACTCCACCAGCGTGATTCTTCCGCTGCGTCCATTGGTTGCCGCCGGTGTGGTTGATCTCAGCCGCGGTATCGTGGCCGACTCCAAGAGCGGCGTCAGCGGCGCGGGCAAGGCTCCCACGCCCAAGACGCACTACATGTACGCGGCCGACAATCTCTCCGCATACGGCATCTTCTCGCATCGCCATACCGGCGAACTGCTGGAGCAGATTGGCCTCAACGCCGACGAGATAGTCTTCACGCCGCATCTGCTGCCCATCCCGCGCGGCATACTGTCCACGATTTATGTCCACTTCCGCGAGCCGCAGACGCGCGCCAGTGTGGCAAAGATCTATCATGTTTTTTTTGCGGGCAGTCCCATGGTGCGCCTGTATGACACCACTCTGCCGCAGATCCAGTATTCGGTCCGCACCAGTTATTCGGATATCGGTTTCCAGCTCTCCGCAGACGGCCGCCGCGCAGTCATTGTGAGCTGTCTCGACAATCTTTTGAAGGGCGCGTCAGGCCAGGCTGTGCAAAATCTGAACGTGATGTTCGGCTGGGGTGAAGCGGAGGGACTCGAATGAAGTACGTGGTAAAACTTGGCGGTGCGGGTCTTGAAACGCCTGCGCTCTTTGACGGCTGCATCCGCGCCATTGCCGAACTGGTGCGTGACGGCCATCAGGTTGCCGTGGTGCATGGCGGCGGAGTTCAGCTCACCGGCATGCTCAAGGCGCTGGGCAAGCAGAGCGAGTTCATCGGTGGCCTGCGCGTAACCGATGCAGAGACCCGCGACGTTGCGCTCATGGTGCTGGCCGGCAAGGTCAACAAGCGCCTGGTGGCTGCGCTCGGCGCACTCGGCCAGCCTGCTGTTGGACTCTCCGGCGGAGACGGACTCATCTTCCGCGCTCGCAAGAAGCGTACCGCGCCGGACCTAGGCTTCGTCGGCGAGATAGCCTCCAGTGATCCGCGCTGGATTGAGGCCATCTGGAAGCTGAACGGCGTGCCCGTCTTTTCCTCCATGGCTCTTGGTTTTGATGGGGAGTACTACAACGTCAACGCCGATGAGATGGCCGCTGCCTGCGCCACCGCATGCCAGGCAGACGCACTTGTTTTTCTTACGGATGTACCCGGCGTGCGCGGCGCCAACGGCGAGATTCTGCGATGGCTCAGTATCGACCAGATTGCCGAGATGGCCAAGAGCGCTGTCATCACCGGCGGCATGTTGCCCAAGCTTGGAGCCTGCCGCGAAGCTCTTTTGAACGGCGTCAAGCGCGTTCGCATTTTGCCTGCCGAGGCTGCCGCATCGCTCCCCGATCTGTGCAGGTCCCGCATAGCCCACGGCACTGAAGTGATGGTGGCCTGAGGAGATATCCCGTGTCGAAACTCGAACAGATTCGCGCAGCCGAAGCCCGGCTCCTGCTTTCCACTTATGACCGCAACCCCATTCTCTTTGTGCGCGGCGAGGGTGTCCACATCATCGACGAGCAAGGCGATCGGTATCTCGACCTGCTCAGCGGCATCGGCGTCAACGCACTCGGCTACGGCCATCCTGTTCTTGAGGAGACCATCGCCCGCCAGAGCCGCGCCCTGATTCACACGTCGAACCTTTACTATCATGAGGGACAGGCTGAGCTCGCTCTTCGCCTCACCGAGCGCACCGGCCTCGACCGCGTCTTTTTCTCCAACACAGGCACCGAGGCCTGGGAAGGCGCCATGAAGCTGGCCCGGGCCCATGCCGGCCTGCTGCGCGAAGA
>JAJYBT010000361.1 GCA_021778875.1 Acidobacteriota bacterium
CGATGGTCTGATTTCCCTTAAAGCTCAGCTCCAGATGAGTTGGCGATAGCCAGTTCATCTCCACACGTGTGTTCACAGGGTCATCCGTGGCATCCGCAAGTTGAAGGATGGACGTATCACCGCGTGAACCTGAAGCCCACTTCAGGTATACGTCCGTATCGGTGCCGCTGATAATCGAGAGGCCCTGATTCCTCGCAATCGCCCGTGCGCTTGCGACCACTTTTCCGTCTGGAGATCGGGATTCGCCAGACCAGATCGTTTGCGAACTCCGGCAGCCGGATATAAGAAAACAAGCCCCAACCATCGACAGCAGAATTGCCTTAAATCTCCAGGAATAACGCCCTCGCTCGGCTGGCATCATAAGAAATCGCCTCCTAGTTATGGCACAGGGTGCCGTTCCCATACGCGTTGTATCCGTTCGTGATGTTCCCAACACTGGCCGCCGGGAGAGATGGGTAATTGGGGTCCATTTGCGTCGAGGATGGATAGCTGGACCTGAAGAACGCATAGGTGTTCGCCCCAGACAGGGCTGTTGAAAGGGGAACGCCTGCCGCTGCCATGTAGACCCCGAAGGTATAGTTCCCGTACGCCTGATTTTGAAAGGCATTGCCAGATGCCATCGGCTGAGGATCGAGATAATCACCTGCTGGAAAGCCCATCGTGACATCCAGCGTGAAGTTTATCGGGCTACCATTCGCTGCCTGACCGGCCTGCGCGTAAGCGCTCGGTGGCAGAGCGCGGCCTTGATACGCGCAAGGGTTCGGAATGACCGTCGGTTTATTTGGGGCGTTGCTGGGTTGTTGATTCGCACATGTGGTGGAGAGCGTCATACGTGTGTGTGGCCCTCATCGTACATCAATCCCGGCCCCTGAAAGCGAGGGACCGGGAGATGGATTGCGCCTTTTATTGGGAGGATGGGGGAGCGTCGGTGGGGCTGGTTCCCCAGTGCTGGTCGGGGGTGGCGCTGAGCTGGAAGTCGAGCGTGCCTCCGTGGGCGACGAAGCTGGGTGGGAGCCACGTTTTTGATGTGGGGTGGCCGTCGACTTTGAGCGATTCGACGTATGGCGCGTTGGTGGCGGCGGCGGGCGCGTGGATGGTGATGTCTCCGGCGGCGCGGCGGATGTGGACGGCGGTGAAGAGCGGGCTGCCGAGGACGAGCTCGGCGCGGCCGGGGATTTCGGGATACATTCCGATGGCGGACCAGACGTACCAGGAGGACATTTCACCGAGGTCGTCGTTGCCGGGCATGCCGTCGGGCTGGTTGGTCCAGATGGTGTTGAGGACGCGGCGCACGGACTCCTGCGTCTTCCACGGCTGCTGGAGGAAGTCGAAGAGCCAGGGTGTCTCGATGGAGGGCTCGTTGTTGAGCTCGGCGTGAAGGCCGCCGGAGCGGGTGACGGCGAGGCTGCCGTCCTTGTGATAGAAGAAGGCGTTGAGGCGGCGGCTGGCGATTTGCTTGCCGCCCATCATGGCGAAGAGGCCTTTCTCGTTGAAGGGGACCATCCAGACGTATTGCGCGGCGCTACCTTCAACGAAGCCGCGGTCGGATGCGGGGTTGAACTTGGGCCAGGTGCCGTCGGCGTTGCGGTTCTGGATGTATCCGCCGTCGGGGGTGGCGTGCGGATTGAAGATGTTCTTCCAATATTGTGCGCGGGCGAGGAACTGCTTGTGGACGGCGCGGTCGCCCATGCGCGCGGCGAGCTGCGAGATGGCGAAGTCGGCGGTGGAGTCTTCGAGGGTGTCGGCTGCGGGGCCCCAGGCGTTGGCTCCGACGGGGATGTAGTGCAGCTTGAGCCAGAGGTTGAGCGAAGGCCGCTGGCCGACGCACTCGACGGGGCAGCCTGTGCTGCTGAGATCGTTGGCGGTGGGCACGGTGGCGGCGCGCAGGAGAGATTTGTAAGCGGCGCGGGCGTCGAAGGTGGTTCCACCGAAGGCGAGGACATCGGCGATGGCGGGCGCGGCGGGGTCGCCGTTCATGACGTGGGTGATGCCGGAGTTGTGTGTCCAGCGATCCCACTCGCCGTTGTTCTGGTCGGCCTGGTTGAGCAGGGACTGGGCAAAGTCGGAGGCGGTGTGGGGCTCAATGAGCGTGAGCAATTGTAACTGTGACCGATACACATCCCATCCGGAGAAGGTGGCGTATTGGGCGCGCTGCGGCGGGGCGACGTGGTGGACCTTGCCGTCCATGCCGTAGTACTGGCCGTCGACGTCGCTATAGAGGTTTTCGCCCATGAGCGCGTGGTAGAGCGCGGTGTAGAAGACGACCTGCTGGTCGTGCGTGCCGCCCTGGATCTGAATGCGACTGAGGATGTTGTTCCAGGCGTCGTGTGCGTGCCGACGAATGGTGGCGAAGGATGTGCCTGCGGGATTTTCCGCGCGGAGATTGGCTGCGGCGTTCTGTTCGCTGACGTAGGAGATGCCGACGCGAACGTGGACGGCGGGGGACTTTGAGGTGTCGAGGACGACCCATCCGCCGGAGCCTTTGCCGGGAGGGACGAATCCGTGCGGGCCATAGGTGGTGCCGCCGCTGGCGGAGGTGGAGTTGCGGCGGAGGGAGGAGTCTTCCCAGGTTCCGGTGCTGAGGAAGGGCGCGCTGAAGTGCGCGACGAAGTAGAGGGTGTAGTAGCTGTGGCGGTCAGCAGTGCCGATGTATCCGCAGAAGTTGCCGCTGGTGACAGAGCCGGAGATGGTGCGGGTGGCGGGATCGATGGAGATGTGTGCGTCGGAGGAGCCAACCTCAGAGTAGGCGGTACGGACGAACATGACGGCGGGCTTGCCGGCGGGATAGGTGAAGAGTCCGGAGCCGGTGCGGTCGGTGGCGGAGAGCTCGACGGTGACTCCGTTGGCGAGGGTGACCTTATAGTAGCCGGCCTCGGCAGTTTCGTCGGAATGCGAGAAGGTGCTGCCGTAGAGATCGGCGGTGGGGTCATCGGCGGGCGAGGTGGTGACGTCGCCGGTAAAGGGCATGAAGGGGATGTCTCCGCTGGCTCCGGCGCAACCGGTGCCCATGAGGTGGGTGAGGGAGAATCCGCTGATGCGGCTGGCGGCGTAGGCGTAGCCGCCGGGAGCGGCAGGGCGTCCGCGGCCATCGTACATAGAGCCGGGCACGCCTTTGACTTTTGGACGCGGGTGGATGTACGGCTCTTCGGGGCTCCAGTTGACCATGCCTTGAGGCATGGTTGCGCCGGGATAGTCGTTGCCTCCGTTGGCGGTTCCGATGATCGGGTTGACGAGGGATGCGGGATCGGAGGTGGTGGTGTTTGTCTGCGACCATGCGGGTGGGGTGATTGCTGCGAGAGCAATGAGGACTACGGCTGAGAGTGAAAGCCCGAGAGCGCGCGACAGTTGCTTGTGCATCCTTACCTCCAACGTGTGCTGCGCGAAGAGTTGATCGCAGGCACTTGAACATTGTAGATGGAGGGGAGAGATTGGAAGCGATGGTTCGCTGGGAGCGGATGTGCGGTGAGTCGAGGCCGATGTGGGCTTTTCACTTCACCAGAGCGACAGCACGCTTTCCTTAGTATGATCGCGCATGAGCGATCTTGAGAAAGATCACAAGCGTTATGGAAGGGACGTCAATGCAGCGAAGAGAGTTCTGCAAGTTAATGGGAGTTGCGGCAGCCGTGAATGCGGTTGGCTTGCCGGGGTCCGCGGAGGAAAGCAATCAATATGTGCCAGTGACGGATTCCCTTGTAGTGCGCAAGCTGGATAACTGGCAGGACTGGAAGTTCGGTTTCATGATGCACTGGGGCGCATACAGTCAATGGGGTGTAGTGGAATCGTGGTCGATCTGCTCGGAGGATGAGCCGTGGTGCAGGCGTCCGGCGGGCATAAGCTACGTGGACTACAAAAGGAAGTACGAGGCGCTGCCGAAGACCTTCAATCCTATTGGCTTCGATCCTGATGTGTGGGCGAGCGTGGCAAGAGATGCGGGCATGAAGTATGCCGTATTCACGACCAAGCATCACGATGGCTTTTCGATGTTTGATACGAAGCAGACCGACTATCGCATTACCGCGCCTGATTGTCCGTTCCATACGAATCCGAAAGCGAATGTTGCGAAAGAGGTATTTGCCTCATTCCGCAAACAGGGATTCGGAATTGGCGCATATTTTTCCAAGCCTGACTGGCATAGTCCGGACTATTGGGCACCGGAGTGGGCGACTCCGAACCGCGATGTGAATTACGACACACGCAAATATCCTGAGCGCTGGCAGAAATTTGTGAAGTTCGTGCATGCCCAGGTTGGTGAGCTGACTTCAGAGTACGGATCGGTCGATATTCTTTGGCTTGATGGCGGTTGGGTGAATGCGAAGGCGCATCCGCATGCGATTGCGGGCGGCAGTGAAGTGCCGTGGCCGCAGGACATCGACATGCCGGGCCTGGCTGCACTTGCACGCAGGAACCAGCCGGGGCTGATTGTGGTGGACCGCGCGGTTGGTGGTGCTTATGAAAACTATCGCACACCGGAGCAGACGATCCCGGACAAGCCGCTGCCTTATCCATGGGAAACGTGCATGACGCTGGGGAATTCGTGGTCATACAAGCCAGAC
>JAJYBT010000362.1 GCA_021778875.1 Acidobacteriota bacterium
CACCACTCCTGCTCGTGGGAGTGTAGCATCCGGCGCGGGTGCGAAGTGCGAGCAGCTACTCCCATCGCAGGGCGGTCATGGGGTCTGTCTTCATGGCGCGGCGCGCGGGGATCAGCGTGGCTGCGACGGCCACTAGCGCGAGCAACAACGTGACGGCGATGAAGCTGACGGGGTCGTGCGGGCCAATGCCGAAGAGCAGGCTCTTGAGCACGCGCGCAAGCAGCAGCGCGGCGACGAGCCCCGCGGCGCCACCAAGCGCCACGAGGCGCAGTCCTTCACGCAGGATGAGGCGCAGGATGTCGAGACGGCTTGCGCCCAGCGCCATACGCACGCCAATTTCCTGCGTGCGCTGCGTGGCCAGGAATGCGATGACCCCGTAAAGGCCGATGACGGCCATTGCGAGGCCGGTGAAGGCGAAGAAGCCGAGCAGGGCGGTCTCAAAGCGCGGGCGATCAGCGAGTGTGCTCACGCGCTTGCCCAGGGTTTCGATTTCGACGGGCACAGTGGGATCGACCTGCGCGATCTGCGATTGTACCCACGGAGCGATGGCCTTGGGCGGAAGCGTCGTCTTCAGGATCAGCACGGCCGAAGAGGCCGACTCCCAGTCTTCCGGCAGATTGCGGCGCAGGCGGTAGAATTCCGGCTCGTCCGCAGTGTTGAGGCCGGTGTTCTTCACGTTCGCGGCAACACCCTGCACCGTGAACCAGGGCCCTCCCGGGACGGGCTGCACATGCTGGCCGATAGGGTCTTGATTGGGAAATAGACGGGACGCAAGCAGGCTGCTGAGGATAAGAAAGTGATCGCTGGAAGTGAGTTGGCCGTCAGTGAATCCGCGCCCGCGCACGATGGGAATGTCGAGGGCGTTGAAGTAGCCCGGGGTGACCCAGCGCCACGCCACCATGCCCCCTGTTCTGCCGGTGGCGGGGGGCCGGCCCGCAACAGAAATGACGCTGTAGATTTGCTCGCGATGATAGCCACCCGGGGGCACCGTGTCGCTGAGGGCCACGACGGAGATGCCGGGTAGCCGGTGCAAGGCAGCGTCGGCCTGAGAGAAGAATTGCATCTGCGCCTGCGGCGTTGTGTAGCGGTACCGGTTCAGGGAGATTCCCGCCGTGAGCACGCCGTGCGTCTGCAGGCCCAGGGTCTGTGATTGCAGGCCCGTGAAGCTGCGCATGAGCAGTGCCGCGCCTGCAAGTAGAACCATACTGATGGCGATTTGAGCCGCCACCAGACTGCGTCGCAGCAACGTACGCGCGCCGGAGGCTGGAGTGCGGGCGGCAAGCGCGATGGAGCGCGGCCTGTGCAGCGTGGGGATGAGCCCAAAAATGATGCCAGACAACAGCGAGAGAAGAATTGTGAACAGGATAATACGGAGGTCGAGCCGGGCTTTACCGAGAAAGGGAAGGCTTGACGGTGCGATGGCTACAAAGACGTGCAGCAGCGCTTCGGCCAGCGCGGACCCCGCGGCTGCTCCGAAGAACGAAAGCAGAAGCGCCTCAGTAAGCGCCTGGCGAATGAGGCGGCGACGGCTTGCACCCAGGGCGGAACGCACCGCGAGTTCCCGCTCCCGGGCTGCAGCGCGCGTCAGCAGCAGACTGGCAACGTTGGCGCAGGCGATGAGCAGCACAGCCAACACCGCACCCAGCAACACCCAGGCCACAAGGCGCGAATCCTGCATCTGGCGGTCGCGTATCGATCGGACGCGGAGATGAACTTCGCTGCGAAAGCGCGGCGGCGCAAGACTGAGCGAGTATTCGAAGACGGGCTGGAGTTGCGCGATTGCCCGCTGGACGGTGATGCCGGGCTTGAGCCGCGCGAAGGCATAGAGGACACGGCCTGGATCCGCCTTGCGCTCCGCGGCCTCGTCGAGCGCTTCGGGCATTACCACGTCGGCCTTTTCAAGTACTGGCATCTCGAAGTTAGCAGGCAGAACGCCGACTACGCGAACTGCATGGCCGTCGATGTCAATCAGGCGATTTAGAATGCCGGGGTCGCGACTGTAATGGCTGAGCCAAAGTGCATAGGAGATGAGGGCGACCCTGGGCCCATTGGGACGATCTTCCTCAGGGAGGAAATTGCGCCCCAGTACTGGTGAAATGCCGAGTGTCGGCAGGAAGTTCGCTTCGACTCCGGCGCAACTGAGTCGCGCGGGATTGTGTTCGGTGAGGTCGCACTCGTTTACGCCGGTCTCTGAAGTAAGAGAGGCGAATGGCTTTTGATGATCGCGCCAATCGTAGTACGAACCGCCGAGCATGAACTCCTGCGGGATGATTGGAGCGACGAGCCCTACGGAAACCAACCTGTCCGCATGCGCATAGGGCAGGCTGCGGAAGAGGATGCGATCCACGACGCTGAAGACCGCGGTGGTGGTGCCGATGCCCAGCGCGAGCGTTATTATTACGGTTACGGTGAAGACGGGATTGCGGCGAAAGCCGCGCAGCGCATAGCGAATATCGCGCAGCAGGTTTTCGAGCCAGGGCAAGGTACGGCGGTCGCGGTGGGCCTGTCGGGTTTGCTCGGCGCCGCCCAGTTGGAGGAGAGCCTGGCGGCGGGCTTCTTCTGGGCTGAGGCCGGCGCGGATGCCTTCTTCGGTGTGCATGACGATGTGGGATTCAAGCTCGGCGCGAAATTCTTCTTCGGCACGGCCGGGGTGCAGCAGGCCGATGAGACGCATCCACAGGGCTCGGAGTCTGGCTCGCAGCGGGTCCATCTCAGGCCTCCTCGACGGGCGAGAGGAAGCGCGCCAGAATCTCCGTGGTCTGCTCCCACTCGGCGGCGGCCTTGCGCACACGGCGCTGGCCGGCCTTGGTCAACTCATAGAATTTGGCGCGGCGATTGTTCTCAGAGACGCCCCAGCGTGAGCGGATGTAGCCCTCCTGCTCAAGCCTGAGCAGCGCGGGATAGAGCGTGCCGTAATTCAACTGGAGGCGGTCGCCGCTGGTCTGCTCGATGCGGCGGGCCAGGCCATAGCCGTGCTGCGGCCCCATTGTTTCCAGCGTCTTCAGCGCCATCAGCGCCAGCGTGCCCTGCCACACATCGGTCTTTTCGCCCATTGCCGTTCTCCTATGGCAAACCCATAGAGCGCAGCATACGCGCCTCCCTATGGGTTCGCAATAGGAAAGTGTTTATGAGGACTGCCGCGTGGAGGGCGACGCGCCATCCGCGCGGCGAGGCAGCTACTTCGCCGGATCGACGAGCGCGCCGTAGATGGCGGAGCGGCTCTGGTATTCGAGGTTGGGGCTGGCGGGGCCGAGCATGCGCTGGATCATGCCGATGAAGACGATGTCGTTGGTGGGATCGACCCAGAACCAGGTGCCTGCTGCTCCATCCCAGAAGAAGGTGCCCTTGCCCTCGGGCAGGTTGGCCTCAGGCGGATCAAAGACCACGGCGCAGTTGTATCCGTAGCCGAAGCCGGGGCGCATTGTCTGGTAGCCGATGCCGTACTTGCCGGTGAGCAGTTCTGCGGGGACGTGATTTGAGGTCATGAGCTTGACGGTTGAAGGCGCGAGGATGCGCACGCCGCCAAGCTGTCCGCCGTTCAGCATCATTGTTGCGAAGCGGTAGTAGTCCTCGGCGGTGGAGACCATGCCGCCGCCGCCGGAGGGCATGGCGGGCGGCTGCGAGTAGTTGTGGTGACTGAGGCCTCCGCCGGTGGGATCGGCGACTAATTCGCCGTTGGGCCCGGTCTGATAGAGGGTGACGAAGCGGCTGGCCTTGTCAGCAGGGACGTAGAAGCCGGCGTCGCGCATGCCGAGCGGCGTGTAGATGTGGTCGCGGTCGAAGTCCGGCAGGGACTGGCCGGAGAGCTTCTCGACGATGTAGCCCTCGATGTCCATGGAGACCGAATAGGTCCAGCCTTTGCCGGGCTGGTAGAGCAGCGGCAATTTGGCGAGCTTGCCGATGAAATCCGGGAGGCTTTTGGAGTCGAAGAGGTGCGCGTCGCGGTACATCTTGTCAACGGGAGTATCGCCGAAGAAGCCGTAGGTGAAGCCGGCGGTGTGGGACATGAGTTCGCGCATGGTGGGCGTATGGTCGGGATCGACGAGGATCATTTTCCCGTCGGCGCCGACTCCGTTGTAGACCTTGAGGTGCGCGAACTCCGGAATGAATTTGGAGATGGGATCGGAAGGCAGCCACTTGCCCTGCTCGTAGAGGATCATCATGGCCACGCCGGTGATGGGCTTGGTCATGGAGAAGTCGCGGAAGATGTCGTCCTTCTGGGTGGGCTTGCCGCTGGCGAGGTCGCTGACGCCGTAGGCGCGGTAGTCAACGACCTTGCCGTGGCGGGCGAGGAGGGTGACGATGCCGGCAATCTGCTTCTTGTCCACGGTCTGCTGCATGAGCGCGTGCAGGCGCTCCAGGCGATCGGAGGAGAAGCCGACGGATTCCGGCTTGACGACGGTGAGATCGACTTTGCTGCCGGTCTGCAGCTGCGCGCGCGCCGGCTGGGCCAGCAGTGATGATGCGCTGAGAGCAAGCGTGACTGCAGCCAGAGCGAGACGCGCGAGGATTGCAGAGCGATTGAGCTTCATGAGTGCCTCCAGG
>JAJYBT010000363.1 GCA_021778875.1 Acidobacteriota bacterium
CGCGGATGTGGCTCGCGGACGCGGGCGTGAAGCCGCTCGTGGCCGGCGTTCCGGCGGGCGTGGAGCTGTGCCAGCGGACGGGCGCGGGCAAGACGGTGCTGATCCTGATCAACCACAACACGACCGAGGAGAGCGTGACGCTGCCGGGCACGATGAAGAATCTGCTGGCAGGCGGCGCGGAGGTTGAGAGCGTGACGTTGCCGAAGTATGGAGTTGCGGTCTTAGAACAGCAGTAAAACGGTCAGCTAAGAAGCGGTCAGTTTCAAGGAGGTGGGACTACTCGCCGCTGATGGTGGCGCCGGCGAGTTCGAGGACGGTGCGGGCGACGCGGGGCGCGTCGTGGCGGAGGACGTCGCCTTCGGCGGCGAAGTTTCCGGTGATGCAGCGGATGCCCATGGCCTCGATGCGTTCGATATCCGGCTCGATCACCTCAGCGCCTTCGGCGGCATAGCGCTCGCGCACGGACTGCGCGACGGGCGCGGTGTTGATGAGGGCATAGTCGAAAACAGGCTGGCCGGTGTGCTTGTAAATGCGCTCGATGTGCTGTGAGGCGGCGAGATGCAGGCTTTCGTTGGCCTGGGTCATGAGGTTGGCGATGTAGACTCGCGTTCCGCGCGCAGCGGCTAGGGCCTCGGGGATTCCTTCGACTAGCAGATTGGTGATGAGGCTGGTATAGAGCGAGCCGGGGCCGAGGGTCATGAGGTCGGCGTTGGCGATCGCGGCCAAAGTCTCCGGCAAAGGCTCGACGACGGGCGGGTCGAGGGAGAGCTCGACGATCTGGTCTTTGCTGGCGGTGATATTGGTTTCGCCGCGAACGGTGGCTCCGCTGGCCATGCGGGCGACAAGGGTGGTGTTGGTGTAGGTCGCGGGATAGATGAATCCGCGCATGGCGAGGATTTCCCCGGCGAGCCGGATGGCATGGCCAAAGTCGCCAGTCATTTCCGTGAGTGCGGCGACGAAGAGGTTGCCGAAGTTGTGGCCTTCGAGCTCGCCGCCAGAGTGGAAGCGGTGGCGGAAGAGCTGGGACATGAGGCCTTCGTCCTCAGAGAGCGCAACCATGCAGTTGCGGAGGTCGCCGGGCGGAAGCATGTTGAAGTTTTTGCGCAGGCGGCCGCTGGAGCCTCCGTCGTCGGTGACGGTGACCACGGCGGTCAGGTCGGCGATGGGGTGAGGATGATCGGAAGCGGCGGTTCCGGCTGCGGAGGGAGCGTATTGCTTAAGTCCGCGCAGGAGTGTAGAGAGGCCGGTGCCGCCGCCGATGGCGACGACGTGGAGACCGGACGAGCGGTTTGCGCGAGGACGCGAGAGGCGCTCTGTAACGGTAATGGCCATATCTGAGAAAGTTGGATGCAGCGGCGGGGCGATGCGCCCGCCTGCATCCCTCATTCCAGAGCTTCCGGATAGAGGAGCTCGGTGAAGCGGGGATCGTCGACCATGTCGACAAAGTCGGCGTCGCCCCGGGCCTGAATGCGGTTTTGCGGATTCAGCTCGATGGCCATGCGTAGATGGCCGAGGCACTCCTCGGCCTGGCCGGTCATACTGTTGAGCACCGCCAGACCATAGTGGGCATAGGAGGCAAGGTTGTTTTTGCTGAGGAGGTTCTCGAACTGGTCGCGAGCATCCTCGTAATTACCGGTGTTGAGCAGCGAAACGGCATAGTCGTACTGCTCTTCGGCGGTGCTGAAGGTGAGGGCGGCGCGCTGCCTCTGCCGCTCGCACGCGACCATGTAGGTGCGGCAGCGCTCGAGCAATTCCGGCGGGGCAGTCTGGATGAGCTTCTCAAAGGCGGCACGGGCCTTCTCGTACTTCCCCTCCTGCATGAGCTGCATCGCCGATTGGAAATGGGCGTAGGAAGGATGAGGAGCATTATGGGTGGACGACGATTTCTTTCCAGCGAGAGTGCGCAAAGACTTTCCTTTCGCGCTTTCCTGTCGAGCTTCTGGCATGCAGTGGGAGGTCCTAACAATTAGTCCTGGTAACGACGCATTTATACGCAGAACGGCTGGCTGCGTCAAGCGGCGGAGGACCAAGGGCTATGGAGGCGAGATAGCTCACACGATGAAATTTCTATCAGGCAAACTTCGATCTGGTGGAAAGCGGCAACTGGGTAAGTTACTGCCGTGAAAACAGAAACCCCCTGCGCATCAAGGTGTTGCGCAGCACTCTTTTACGATGGAGACATATGCAAAAACGACGCGTGGTGGTGATCGGCGCGGGGCCCGGGGGACTTGCCGCCGCAATGATCCTGGCCCAGCGCGGTTTTGATGTTCTGGTTCTGGAGAAAGAGGGGAAGATTGGCGGACGCAACGCCGAGGTTGTGCTGGGTGATTACCGGTTCGACCTGGGGCCGACCTTCCTGATGATGAAGTTCCTCCTCGATGAGCTCTTTGAAGAGGGCGGCAGAAAGCTGAGCGACTATCTGGATTGCCGGGCACTGGACCCGATGTACCGGCTGGTATTCGCGGACAAAGAGATGCTGGTACGCAGTCGTCCGGAGGACATGAAGGCGGAGATCGAGCGGGCCTTTCCGGGCGAAGGCGCGAGCCTGGACCGATTCTACGAGCGGGAGAAGGTGCGGTTTAAGAAGCTGTATCCGTGCCTGCAGAAGCCGTACGGGGCATATTCGAGCCTGATCAGCCCGACGCTGATGGCCGCGGCTCCCCATATTGCCGCGGGGCGGTCGCTGTATGACGTGCTGTCGGACTACTTCAAGTCAGAAGAATTGCGGCTGGCGTTTACATTCCAGTCAAAGTACCTGGGCATGTCGCCGTGGGACTGCCCGGGACTGTTTGCGATGATTCCCTATACCGAGCATGCGCATGGGGTGTATCACGTGATGGGAGGGCTGTGCCGGATCAGCGACGCGCTGGCGAAAGTAGCCGAGGAAGAAGGCGCGGAGATACGGACCTCGTCCCCGGTGAAGCGGGTATTGCTGGAAGGGCGCAAGGCGTGCGGGGTGGAGTTGGCGAACGGCGAGCGAATTTATGCCGATGAGGTGGTCATCAACGCGGACTTCGGCCATGCGATGGCTACCTTGTTTGAGCGGGGGGCACTGCGGAAGTATACGCCGGAGCGGGTGAACAAGCAGGAGTACTCGTGCTCGACTTACATGATGTATCTGGGTGTGGACCGCGCGTATGACACAGAGCACCACATGATTGTGTTTGCGGAGGACTACAAGCAGTGCCTGGAAGATATTGCGCACAACAAGTTTCTTTCCGAGCATCTGTCGATTTATGTGCGGAACTCGACAGTGACCGATCCCGGGGTGGCTCCGCCGGGACACTCGGCGCTGTACATTCTTGCTCCGGTGCCGAACAACACGAGCGGGATTGACTGGGAGGCGCACAAGGGCGAATTTCGGGAGCGGATTCTGGATTTGCTGGAGCGGCGGACGCCTTACAAGGATCTGCGGCAGCACATACAGAAAGAGCTGATAGTAACCCCGCTGGACTGGCAGAACAAACAGTCGGTGTACATGGGCGCGACGTTCAACCTTGCGCACAGCTGGCGGCAGATGCTGGTGTTTCGACCGCACAACCAGTTTGAGGAGTTCGACAACTGCTACCTTGTCGGCGGAGGGACGCATCCGGGAAGTGGGCTGCCCACGATCTTTGAATCGGCGCGGATATCGGCAGGGCTGATCTGCGACAAGCATACGATTGCTTATCCAGAGCCGAAGGCGTTTGAGAAACTGGCGCTGGCGTGAAGGAAGACGTTGCCAAGACGATGTACCTTGCGCGTGAGGCGCAATTGGCATGGGCCTGTGCGAGTGTTCAGGAGCGCAGCGCGCGGCTAGCCAGGCTGCGGCGGCTGATTGCGGAACGCACGGACGCGATTGTCGCGACGCTGACCGCGGAGACGGGCAAGACTCCGATGGATGCGCTGAGTGGTGACGTGATGGTGACGCTGGAGCAGATGCACTACTACGAGCGGCATGCGGCAGAGCTGCTGCGCAGGCGGCGCGCTGGCAAGCCGCCGTTTCTCTATCGCGGAACGAAGTTTGAAGAATGGCGGGAACCGTATGGCGTGGCGCTGATCTACGGACCGTCGAATTACCCGTTTCAACTGGCAGTTGGTCCCGTGGCGACAGCACTCTATGCAGGCAACGCAGTGGTGCTGAAGTGCTCGGAGAAGACTCCGGCGATCGCTGCGTTGATTGCGGAGCTTTGCCGCGATGCGGAGTTGCCCGACGGACTGGTGCAGGTGGTGTGGGACGCACCGGTGGAAGCAGGCGCGTGGATCGACGCCGGACCGGACCTGGTGTTCTTCACCGGGAGCAGCGCGAACGGACGCGCTGTGGCAAAGCGCGCGGCGGAAAAGCTGATTCCGGTGGTGCTCGAGCTGGGCGGCAAGGACGCGGCGCTGGTGTTTGCGGATTGCAACCTCGAGCGCACGGTGGAGGGCGTGACGTATGGAGCTTTTGCCAACGCGGGGCAGGTGTGCGTGGGCACCAAGCGGCTGTATGTGGAGCGCGAGATCTTTGCCGAGGTTGTGAGCCGCCTTGCGCAGCGCGCACAGGAGCTGCGCGTGGGCACCGATGT
>JAJYBT010000364.1 GCA_021778875.1 Acidobacteriota bacterium
TAAAGCTGTCCTAGATCTCTGCCGACCGGCGTGGGGGTCGAGAGGGGGCGTTACGCTCGTGCGGGTGTCCGACCTGCGACTCACCGCGTTCTCCCACGGGGCCGGGTGCGCCTGCAAGCTGAAGCGTAGCTGCGTTCGGCGGGCGCGGTCGTGTATCTTGGCGCAAGTAGCAGATTCATCTTCTGTGGAGAGTGCGCGACTGGCCTATGCCTACCTTTGCCGCCATTGATATCGGTTCCAACTCATGCAGGCTGAAGATTGCGAAGGTGGTGGCGCATGAACTGAAGACGCTGCACGAGGACCGCGAGGTGACGCGGCTGGGCGCAAGCGTATTCGAGTCGGGGCTGGTTTCTCCGGATGCGATGGCGGCGACGCTGCGGGCGCTGAAGCGGTTTCAGCGGGCGGTGCAGGCGCACGGGGTGGATCAGATTCGCGTGGTGGCCACGGCAGCGATGCGCGATGCGCGCAACGCGGCGGCCTTTCAGGCATGGGTGAAGGCGGAGACGGGCTGGAACCTGGAGGTCATCTCCGGGCTGGAAGAGGGAAGGCTCATCCACCGTGGCCTGGTGAATACCGAGCAGGGCGTGAGCGGGCGTGTGCTGCTGGTGGACCTGGGCGGCGGCAGCTGTGAGATTACGCTGTCAGAACACAAGCGCATCAAGGAGACGATCAGCGTTCCGCTGGGCGCGGTGCGGCTGACGGAGGAGTTTCTGCAGGCCGACCCGCCGCCGGCGGATGGGCTGAAGCAGATGCGGCAGCTGATCTTGCGCGAGCTGCGCCGAGCGCACAGGCGGATTCAGCCGACGGATGTGGCGCTGGTGGTGGCCACCTCCGGCACGGCCGCGGCGCTGGCCGAGGCGTGCGCGGCGGCAGAGGCCAAGAGCGCCGGCAAGGGAGTGGGCAAAGCGGCGAAGCGGCCGCGCCGCGCAACGGCCAAGCGGGCGCCTGCCGGGCAGACAGCGGGGACTATGCCGGGGATTGCGCCAGCCGCAGAGCTGCGCAAGCTGGCCGGGCGACTGGCGAAGATGGCCCTGCCGGAGCGGGAGGCGGTGCCGGGCATCGGGCCGCGGCGCGCGGAGATTATTGTGGCCGGGGCGCAGGTGTTTGCCGAGCTGGTGGAGAGCTTCAGCCTGCCGGGATTTCGCTACTCGCCGCTGGGATTGCGGGATGGGATTCTGGCCCAGATGCTGGCGGAGCAGGACTCGCGGGCTGCTTGGCACAAGGAGTTTGAGCATGAGCGCTGGGTGAGCGTGCTGTCCACGGCGCGCCGCTACGGCGTGGATCCGCGACAGGCGGAGCCGGTGCGGGCGCATACGCTGCAACTCTATCGCGACCTGAAGGCGCTGCACCAGCTGCCGGCGGAGTATGAGGCGTGGCTGGCGGCCGCGGCGGTGCTGCGGGATACGGGGAAGTTCATTAATCACCAGGGACACCACCGGCATACGCAATACATCATTTCCAGCTCAGAGATGTACGGCTACACGCAGCTGCAGCGGACGATGGTTTCCGCGATTGCCCGCTACCTGGGCAAGAGCCGGCCTCAGCCGGGAGATCGCGCGCTGCGGAATATTCCGGCGGTGGAGCACAGGAACGTGCAGCGGGCGGTGGTGCTGCTGCGGCTGGCGGTGGCGCTGAACCAGGATCGGGCCAGCGATGTGCTGCGCATGGCAGCCAAGGTCTATCCCAAGCGGGTTTACCTGGAGCTGGAGCCGGGGCGAACGGGCGCGGAACTGGAGTTGTGGTCGCTGCGCAAAGAGGCAGACTACTTCCGCGAGGTCTTCGGGCGGGATCTTTTTGCCACGCTGGCGTAGATGGACCGCGCCATGCGCGGATCAATAAGCCACTGCAGCAGCGGCGGGTGCTTTTCCATATCGATGCGGGCAACCGAACCCTTGCGCATGCGCACGCCCGCGCCGCCGTTGCCGGTGATGAGCCGACCCAGGAACTGGAAGAGATTGGGATTATGGCCGACGACGAGGATGCCCTCGCGGTTGGCGTACTGGGCGAGCATGATCTGGAAGTCGGCAAAGTCGGCGTCGGGCGCGAGAGCGGGATTGACCTCAACCCTGGCCTCGTAGCCCAGCTCTGTTCCGACAAACTGCGCGGTTTGCAGGGCGCGCTTGAGGGGGCTGGAGACGATGACGTCCACCTGTACCTTGAGCGTGCTGAGCATGCGGCCCATGAGGATGCACTGATCCTTGCCCTCCCGGATGAGCCCGCGTTTTGCGTCCAGAACGGGATTGTCGCGCCGGAGTCCGGCGTTGGCATGACGCATGAGGTAGAGGATCATCGGGTTACGCTCCAGCAGCCGGAGGGCTGGCTGGCCAGCTCCTTGATGAGGGATTTTAACATGATTGTAATAATTGGGCGGGCCTGACGGAACGGGTCCGATCGAGGGGCAGGAATGCAGTGACTGCGGTGCGTCGAGGAGGCGCCTTTGAGGTGAGCTAGCCTGTGGGTGACTGCCCGCCGAGGTGCTCGGCGGGAGACCAAAGCTCACTGACGAGAAGGCCGCCAAGGCGCTGTTGCCGGTCGAGGAGGGTGAATCCGGCCTGGCTGAGAGCCTGGTGGTGATTGGGCAGATGGAAACGGTCGAGGCCGGTGAGCACGCCGAAGGCGAAGTAGAGCGCGGTGACGACGGGCAGAGCGATGAACCAGCCGAAGGGTGAGCGGGGCGTGGCGAACTCCGAGATGACCCAGCGGGCGTGCGGAGTGAGGTGCGGACGGAGGCGCGCGGCGAGGTCGGCGACTTCGCGGGTGGAGAGGCAGTCGAGAAAGAAGTGGGTGGCGACGAGGTCGTAGGGCGGGTTTGCGGGGATCCAGAGGCGGGCGTCGGCGGGATGGACGCGGATGCGGCCGGAACGCGGGCTGGCGTTGAGGACGAGGGCCTGGAGCATGCGCGGGCTGGCATCAAGGGCGTCGATGAGGACGCTGGGATTCTGCTGGAGCAGGCGGGCGGTGAAGCGGCCGTCGCCATCGCCGAGGACGAGGGCGTTGCGGGCGTTGAGCAGGCGAGGGAGAAAGGCGAAGCGGCAGCGGGCGAGCCAGGGGCCGAAGGTGAACAGCTCCATCCAGCGATAGATGCGGGCGAGGTGGTCGAAGTTGGGGGCGCGTTTCATCGGGCGAGCAGAAGAAGCGGGGTGAGCAGCGCGAGGTCAGCGGCGGCGCGCAGGGCGAGAGGCGTGAGGCGGGTGCGGCTGCGATGCAGGAGAGCCAGCAGCAGGGCACTGGCGGAGCCGGCGATGAAGAGGGCGGCAAGCCGCGGCTGGGCAGAGGCCAGCGCGAAGGCGAGGCTAAGTCCGGCGAGCGCGAGGAGCGATGCAGCGGCGATGATGCGCGAAGGCGTGGCGGTCTCCCATCGGTCGATGGCGTGGCAGTTGAGCCAGGCGATGGCGGCGAAGAAGAGTGCGGCGGAGAGCAGCGGCCAGAGGCGGGAGCTGAGCGCGACGTTCGCGTGGAGACGGGAGAAGACGGGCAGGACGCATCCGGTGGTGAAGAGGAGGCCGACGAGCATCTCCTTGGAGAGCGGGACGGCGGAGTGAAGGGTGGCAAGGCGCGTGGGCATGGGGCGGCGGGAGTGGACTCCGGAGAAGTATGCCAGCGCGGCGGCGGCCAGGACGGAGTCGCGCTCGCGGGTGACGACGGGCACGAGCGTGAAGAGAAGAGCCGCGGCGGCGATGGCGCTGAGGCCGGCTAGCGTTGCGAGCAGGCGACGATGTCGCCAATGGAAGAAGTGGCGGTCGCGGAGGGTGTGCACGGCGCCGGAACGCAGCGCAGCGCGGGCGTCGAGGAGGCGATCGCCGATGTAGACCGTGAAGGTGCCGAGCGCGAGCAGCAGCGGCACCCAGGCGGGTAGATGCACTGCGGCGGCCCAGGCGAAGGCGAGCGACCAGGCGATGGCGACGGTTGGCGCGTCGAGGCTGGCGAGATGCCAGTAACGAATGAGCGCGGGCGCGTGCAGCGGGGCGTGCGGGATGGGCGCGGATGCCTTGGCGCAGGTTTGGCTGGGCGCAGACGGGTTTGCCAGGGGAAGTGGCATGGCCTTGATTGTAGAAGGAAGATGGCGATGCCGGGCAGGATCAGGCTTGCGCGAGCGTTTCGCGGACGAGGGACTGCAGCTTGGCGTTGACCTCAGAGGCGGTGACGAAGAAGGGCGTGCGGAGGCACTGGAGGGTGAGCTGCTGCTCGGCCGGGGCGTAGTTCCAGGAGACTTCGACGCCGAACTTGGAGGCGGTTCCGGTGTTGCCGCTGAGCGGGATGCCGGCGGCCTGAGCCTTTTGCGAGAGGGCGGCGAACTGCTCGGGGGTGATGCCGGAGAAGATCTGGGGTTCACTGTGGGCCATGGGGGACTCCGTGGGGCGGTTGAGGTGAAAGGCATGCCGCAGCCGAGGCTGCCGCAGGACCGTGCTGGAGATAAGGTTGTGCTTTCACTGTAGCAAGGGTGGCCGGGTTGCCGGGCGAAACGACTGCGCTGCGAAAAGGCGAAGAGACGGAAAAGGCGAAGCCGTAATTTTTCGCACGATTTTCTGTGGAAAAGA
>JAJYBT010000365.1 GCA_021778875.1 Acidobacteriota bacterium
TTGAGATTCTGAAGGACTACGACATCGTCGCCGACGGGACGGACAATTTTCCCACGCGCTATCTGGTCAACGACGCCTGCGTGCTGCTGGGCAAGCCGAATGTCTACGGCTCGATTTTTCGCTTCGAGGGGCAGGCCAGCATCTTTGCCACTGAAGCAGGCCCCTGCTACCGCTGCCTCTATCCTGAGCCGCCGCCGCCGGGCCTCGTTCCCAGTTGTGCCGAGGGCGGCGTGCTGGGCATCCTGCCCGGACTGGTGGGCGTGATCCAGGCCACCGAGGCCATCAAACTGATTCTGGGCAAAGGCGACTCGCTCGTGGGCCGCCTGCTGCTGGTGGATGCGCTCGGCATGCGCTTCCGCGAATTGAAACTGCGCAAGAACCCCGAATGCCCCGTGTGCGGCGAGCATCCGACCGTCACGCAGCTCATCGACTATCAGCAGTTCTGCGGAATTCATCCGGAGACAAAAGAGGAGAAGGCATTGAAAAACGGCATTCCGCAGCTCAGCGTGAAGGAACTGAAGCAGAGGATGGATGCGGGCGAGGACCTGTTCATTCTTGATGTGCGCGAGCCCTACGAGTATCAGATCGCCAACATTGGCGGAATGCTGATTCCACAGAACGACGTGCCGCAGCGCCTCGGCGAGATCGACCGCGAGCGCGAAGTGGTGGTGCAGTGCCGCAGCGGCGCGCGCTCCCAGCGCATCGCGGAGTTCCTCAAGCAGGCCGGGTACCCAAAGGTCGTCAACCTCGCCGGAGGCATCCTGGCCTGGAGCGACGAGATCGACCCGTCTGTGCGGAAGTACTGAGGAGACAGGCCCGCATGAAAGCAGGCAGCGCAGGCCGAAAGGCATCCTATTCGAGTGCGTTGGGCATCCCAGAGAGCAGGAGCGGGATGTTGCGCGAATCGGAAGCGTGCCGGCGGGAAGTTGAAACAGAATACGAGAACGGGATTCCACAGCTCAGCGTGGCGGAACTGAAGCGCCGGCTGGATGCGGGGCATGATCTGCTCATCCTCGATGTCCGCGAGCCGTGGGAGTATGAAGCCGCCAACATCGGCGGCACCTTGATTCCGCAGGATGACGTGTTCGAGCGGCTGGGTGAGATCGACCCTGGGCGGGAGATTGCCGTCTTCTGCCGGACGGGCAATCGCAGCCAGGTGATTGCAGAGCTTCTGTGCCAATGCGGCTATCCGAGTGTTGCCAACGTGGCTGGCGGCATTGTTGCCTGGAGCGACGAAATCGACCCGGCGATGCAGAAGTATTGAGAAGCAAGGGCGGAGGCCCCTGGGCCGGAGCCGGATGATGCTGCGGCCTCAATGCGTGATCTCAGTCGCGGCCGGCCGCGGCGCGTCGCCGCTTTTGCCGTTCTCGTCCATCTTCCCGAAGATCATTTTGCCGCTCGCCGTCTGCAGCACGCTGGTCACGGAGATGTCCACGGACTTGCCGATCATCTTGCGCGCGTGATCGACGACCACCATGGTGCCGTCGTCCAGATAGCCCACGCCCTGGTTGAATTCCTTGCCTTCCTTCAGGATGAGCACTTGCATGTGTTCGCCGGGCAGCACCACGGGCTTCAGCGCGTTGGCCAGGTCGTTGATGTTGAGCACTTCGACGTGATGCAGATGGGCCACCTTGTTCAGGTTGAAGTCGTTGGTCACCACCTTGGCTTCCCACTTCTTTGCCAGCTCCAGCAGCTTCAGGTCCACCTCGCGGATTGAAGGGAAGTCGTCTGGCACAATCTGCACCTGAATGTTGTCGCTGGACTGCATGCGCTGCAGCATGTCCAGGCCGCGGCGGCCGCGCTGGCGCTTGGAGCCGTCCGTGGAGTCGGCCACAATCTGCAGCTCGCGCAGCACGAACTCCGGCACCACCATCATGCCGTCGATAAACCCCGCCTCGGCGATATCGGCGATGCGCCCGTCGATGATCACGCTCGTGTCCAGCACTTTGGCGCTGCGGCGATTGGGCCGTTCGCCGCTGAAGATCATGCCCAAGGCTGCGGGATTGAGCAGGTCGCCTTTGCTGGCGCCCACCAGCAGGCCCACGTACGTCATCAGCAGCAGCACAAAGATCTGCAGCACGGCCGAGGTGGAGCTGCTGATGGGTGCGCTGCGCAGAACCAGGCAGAACAGCGCCGCGCCAAAGATCCCCAGCACGCTGCCGGCAACCGCGCCGATGAGCCGCCGCAGGCTGAGCGCGCGCACGCGCAGCTCAAAGACAATCACCGCACCGGCAGCCAACGCGCCCGCCGCAGCCGCAGCCCACGGCTGCATGCCGAACGGACGAAGGAAGTAGCACGCCCCGGACAGTACGGCCACAAAAAGAAGACGAATCAGTATGAGATCCATAGGAAGCCTGCTTCCGCCGGCGAACAATAATCCGCGCCAGCCAGCCACAGTTGGCGAGTATGCCTATCCGCGCTCCGAGTCGTCAAGGGGCGAAAGCCAACAAGTCGCGCATGACCCAATCGCACCTTAGGACAGCGGCTGGCTCACGAAGCCACGGCCAGCTCAGGCGCCGGCGCCGTGCGGTGCATACCCTTGCGCGGACCCCGCTTGCGGGCGCTCATGATCTTCACGCGCTCCAGCAGCTCCTGCGGAGAGCAGGCCTTCTTGGCCAGCAGGGCGTCTGCTCCGTGAATCTGGCCATTCATTTTCTGCGGATCGCCCAGCAGAATCATCGGCACGTGAGAGGCAATCTGCTTGAGCCGGCTCACCAACTGGTCGCCGCTCATCTGCGGCATAAAGAAATCTGCCAGCACCAGATCGACAAGGTTCTCGGCAAAAATACTCATGGCCTCCTGGCCGTTGTTGGCTGATAGTACCCGGTATCCGTTGGTGGACAGCATGAACTTGAGTACGGACAGGTCCTGCTCGTTGTCGTCTACGCAGAGAATGACTTTTTTAGGCCTCATGATGGTTTGAAACGCTCTCTTTCTTTCGAATTCGTTAGCACTGCTGGCGGACACACATCTCCCGTGCCTGCTCTAGCGGCAAGCTTGAGCGAGATATCTCCGGGGCCGGCGGCCGCTGTGAGGGGGGTCGTTTGCCTGGATGAGCCTATTCCCGATTGCCTGCCTGATTCGCGGCGCCGATGATGAAACGACACGCGCGAGCAGCACAATACGTGAATCAAGCCACAGGAAGATCGCCTTCGTACGCGGTCAATTTGTGTTTGATGCCTACGGGTGAATACAGCAAAAGTGCCGTCTTATTTGTTTCAATGCTTGGCAAGAGTAAGAGGACTGGGAGCCCGTGGAAAGAGAGAAAGAAAGGCGTAAATTCTGCGTGGAAAACTTCATGTAACAGTTGGAAACCGGGTACAGCATACACACAGCGTCACTTGCGTTGATGAAAGTCTGTTGAAAGCATGTGCATTACGGCAGGAAAAACCGTCCCTTTGCAACAAGAACTGTGCTGCCTGCCACGCGTACATCTGTCACCCCTGCCGCGTGTGCCCTTGCGGTGAGGAAAAGATTGCTGGGCCGGCCTATTTCCACGCCTTGCCGCAGCATGATTCTCTGCTCCGAGGGAACTGCTCCACGTGCCACAAGATAGCTGATCATGCATCCTGCCGCCGATCCGGTGGCCGGGTCCTCGCCGCCGTAGAACTGCATACGCGCGCGCCACGCTGGTTTGGAGTGGCCTGTTGGGCCCAGCACATAGAACCAGCGCGCTCCGCGTTCTCGCAGCCACGGCGTTGCCTGTTGCTGCTCTACGTCAAGGCGCGACAAGGCCTCAGCCGAGCGCAAAACCACAATCGCGAAAGCGGTTCCGGTGGAGACCACCTGCGGAGGAAGTGCGGGGTCCAGGTCGTCCGGCCGCAGCCCCGCGAGCCGGGCCACTTCCGCGGGGTCCAGTTCCTGGCCAAACTCCGGATCGCGCTGCGTCATTTCGCCAAAGTCGCAATCCTGGTCAAATCGCACTGGAACCGGGCCGACGTTCAGAGCCAGCGTCACAGTGTTGGCCTGCAGGGCTTCAGGCCAGTGCATACGTAGCACGCTCGCCGTGCCCAGCGTGGGATGACCGGCGAAAGGGAGCTCTTCCTGCGTGGTGAAGATGCGCACGCGCACGCCCTCAGCCTGCTCGATGGCAGCCGCTTTGCGCTGAATGAATGTGGTCTCAGACAGGTTGAATTCCTGCGCAATCGCCTGCATGCGCTCCGTGGCGAGGCCAACGGAATCGATCACGACGGCCAGCGGGTTGCCGGCCAGCGCAATGTCAGTAAACACATCGACGATGAAGTACTCGAGGTCCAGGCGGGCTGCGCCTGCATCCGTCTGCATGCCTTGATTATCAGGCATGAAGAAGCTGCGATGCAGAGCGACTTTCTGGAACGCGCGCCAGAAGTTATCCGGCCGGCATTTGCGCCGCAATGCGCGCTCTGTGGCCTTCTGTCCTGCGCTCTACAAAAGGCCACAAATGCGATTCGACGCGCGACGTGCGGGCTAGGTAAAGATAATCTGCCCACCCGCGGCCATCTCATAGAACTGCCCGACGGAGATGACGCCATCGATTTCGGGGCAGAAGTCATCCTT
>JAJYBT010000366.1 GCA_021778875.1 Acidobacteriota bacterium
GCGAATGCCGCTCAGCAATTTTGTCAGGGTCATCCTCGCTTCGGCGCGACAATTGGCCCTGCCTATCCTGACAATCTCGGCTGTTCTTTCGATGGCTTTTGTCATGAATTACTCGGGCGCGACTGGAACTCTGGGCCTGGCATTTTCTGCTACCGGTGCAGCGTTCCCTTTCTTCAGTCCACTCCTCGGCTGGCTCGGCGTTTTCCTGACGGGGTCCGACACATCTTCGAACGCCCTCTTCGGCAGCCTGCAGGTGATCACTGCCGACCGGCTTGGGTTCAGCCGCATCCTTATCGCGGCCGCAAATTCCTCCGGCGGCGTGATGGGCAAAATGATCAGTGTTCAATCCATTGCGGTGGCCGCAGCCGCCACGGGAATCACCGTCCCGCAGCAATCGCAATTGCTGCGATTTACCCTCAAGCACAGCATCCTTCTCGCCATGCTTGTCGGGCTTGAGGTGCTGGTGTTTGCGTACTGGATCCGCGTGATCTGACCGTGTTCCCATGTTGTGCAAAGGTGTTGCGGAACTGGCGCTGCGGGCCGGATTCTGCGGGCGGCTCCGGTTTCATATACTTAAGAGGGGAAAAGGCGATGAGCGATGGCCAGGAGGAGCGCGAAGAACGCGAAAGGCTCCGCGAGCGGGAAAAGCAGGAGAATCGCGAAGATAGACTCGAACGCGACCTTCCCGATGAGTGGGAGCCGGAGCGGGTTGACTCCTGAAGCGCCATAATGGCCGGGATGCCGCATGAGGCACGGGCCGCCCCTGCGCGTTCATCTTCTATACATTCTGTAGTGCCTGACGTGCTCGTATACTCAAGCCAGCGCATGTCTACCCAACTGGACACAATTCTTGCCACAACGCGCGCCGCGGTGGCTGCGGCGAAAGGCCGCGTTTCCACGGCTGAACTGGAGCGGCAGGCGGCCGCGCACCAACCGCGCGGCTGGGCTGCTGCACTGCGGCTTGAGGCTGCGTCGGGGCCCGCGGTGATTGCCGAAGTCAAGAAGGCGTCGCCATCCAAAGGGCTGATTCGCAAGGATTTCGACGTGGCCTGGCTGGCGGGGCGCTATCAGGACGGAGGGGCGGCGGCGCTCTCGGTGCTGACCGATGAGCCGTATTTTCAAGGCAGCCTGCGCAATCTGGAACTGGCTTCGGCGGCAGTGGCATTACCCTGCCTGCGCAAGGATTTCACGGTGGACGAGTACCAGATTGTTGAGGCGCGCGCTCACTGTGCGGATGCGATTCTGCTGATTGCGGCGGCGCTGACCGGTCACGAGTTGAAGCAGTTTGCCGGGGCGGCGCGTGGACTGGGGCTGGATGTGCTGGTCGAAGTACACACGGCCGGGGAGCTGGATCGCGTGCTGGATGCGCTGGGCGAAACAGGCGCTGACGCCATTGGCGTGAACAATCGCGACCTGAAGACCTTTGTAGTGCAGTTGGAGACTTCACTTGCGCTGGCCGGACGCATTCCCGCGAGCGTGGTGCGGGTGTCTGAAAGCGGCATTACGACGCGCGGCGATCTGGCGCGTCTGTGCGCAGCGGGCTTTGACGCATTTCTGATTGGCGAGAGCCTGATGCGGCAGGCAGATCCCGGAACAGCGCTGGCGGAGCTGATCGGCGGGGCCGTTGTGAAGCCATGAATCTGTGGATCAAAATCTGCGCCAACACTTCGCTCGAGGATGCGCAACTGGCCGTCGAGGCCGGGGCCGATGCGGTGGGCTTTGTGTTTGCGCCAAGCCCACGCAGAGTGACCGCCGCGCAGGTTGCGGTCATTACTTCGCATCTGCCGGCTGCGGTCGAGAAAATCGGCGTGTTCGTCGATGCCTCGCTGGATGAAATTGAGGCTACGGTGCGTGCATGCGGGCTGACCGGGGTGCAACTGCACTCGGAGAGCGGCCCGGAGCTGACGGCTGGATTGCGCCAGCGGCTCGGGCCGGGGCTGCGCATTTTGCACGTAGTGCATTTTGGGGCGGGCGCCGCAGATGAGGCTGCGGCGATTGCGCAGGACGCGAACGTGGATGCCGTCCTGGTGGACTCGCGGACGGCGACGGCCGTGGGCGGCACGGGCGTGGCGTTTGACTGGGCCGAGGCGCGGAAGACCGTCTTTGGCGGTTCGGGAAGTGTGAAGCTGATCGCCGCGGGCGGGCTGAATCCGGAAAACGTGGCGGAGGCGATTGCGACTCTGCGGCCGTGGGGTGTGGATGTCGCCAGTGGCGTTGAAGCTGCGCCGGGGCGGAAAGACGCTGCAAAGGTGAAGGCGTTTGTGGCGAATGCGCGTGCGGCTGAACCGCTGTAAGCTTGCGGGCGGCAAAGAACTCTCTATTCAATCTATACAAATGTTTGTATAATTAAGATATGTTGCGTGTCGCGAAGCAAATTGAGTTTCGAGGGACCGCGCTTGCTGACTTGCGCAAGTTTCCGGCGACAGCGCGTCGTGAGGCTGGATTCCAGCTCTATCAGGTGCAGGAAGGGTACGACCCCGATGACTGGAAACCGATGAACACGGTTGGTCCTGGCGTGAGGGAAATACGGATTCGCGAAAAGGACGGAACGTTCCGCGTCATCTATGTCACCAAATTTGCAGGCGCGATCTATGTTCTGCATTGCTTTCAAAAGAAAACGCAAAAGACCAGTGCCGAGGATATTGCAGCTGCATCGCGGCGTTATAGAGACCTGGTGCGGGAGGTGAATTCATGACCAAGAAACGCTATGAGAGTGTGTGGGACGCCATCGAGGAGTCTCCTGCGAAGGCTGAGAATCTAAAGCTGCGGTCTTCGCTGATGTTGGCGCTAAAGCGCCATATTGAGCGCGAAGGGCTGAGTCAGACCGAGGCGGCGAAGGTTTTTGGTGTCACGCAGCCGCGCATCTCTGACCTCATGCGGGGCAAGATTCAACTGTTCGGGCTGGACAAATTGGTCAACATGCTCGCCGCTGCTGGGCTGCGGGTAAAGCTGCGAGTGAAGAAGGCAGCGTGAACCCAATGGGCTCACACCAGCGCAAGGCGCCCTTGCTTGTCGACGCGTTGCCTGCACTGGCGAACGAGCTTGCACAGCTTCTCAACAAAGCGAGGAGACCAGACTTAGCAGCGCAGGTCCCGGAACTGCGGATTGTGGATCGATGCAACTGCGAGGATGATTTCTGTGCGACCTTCTACACCCAACCCAAGCCGATAGGTAGCTACGGCCCAGGCCTCAGTTGTCTGGAACTCGAGCCGGATCAGGGGATGGTCATCCTTGATGTTGTTTCCGGCAGGATCGCTACGGTTGAGGTGTTGTATCGTGACGAAGTCAGGAGAGCGCTTCGGGAGGCCGTTCCTTAGCGGCAATCCTAGTACACTGAAGAGTTCCCCTTTTTCATGGGCAGGCGAGCAGGAGGTTCCCCACATGGCATCGGTAATTCATCCAGCGGCTTCGTCGGAGTCGCGGCCCGGGCGGTTTGGCATCTACGGCGGGCGGTATGTGCCGGAGACGCTGATGTCCGCGCTGGTGGAGCTTGAGCATGAGTATGAGGCGGCCAAGAATGACGCGGCGTTTCAGGCCGAGCTGGCCGGGCTGCTGAAGGACTATGCCGGGCGGCCCACGCCGCTCTACTTTGCCAAGCGGCTGACTGAACAGTTGGGCGGAGCGAAGATCTACCTGAAGCGCGAAGACCTGCTGCATACCGGAGCGCACAAGATCAACAACGCGCTGGGCCAGGGGTTGCTGGCGAAACGCATGGGCAAGAAGCGCATCATCGCCGAGACGGGTGCGGGCCAGCACGGGGTGGCCACGGCCACCGTGAGCGCTCTGCTGGGCCTGGAGTGCGTGATCTACATGGGCGATGTGGACATGGAGCGCCAGGAGCTGAACGTGCTGCGCATGCGCCTGCTGGGCGCGGAGGTGCGCGGGGTTTCGTCCGGTTCAAAGACGCTGAAAGATGCCATCAGCGAGGCCATGCGCGACTGGGTCACCAACGTGCGCACCACCTATTATCTGTTGGGCAGCGCACTGGGCGCGCATCCTTATCCGACCATGGTGCGGGATTTCCATCGCGTGATCAGCATTGAGATGAAGCAGCAGATTCTGGAGAAGGAAGGCCGGCTGCCCACTGCCGTCATCGCGTGTGTCGGCGGCGGGTCGAACGCCATCGGCGCGTTTTACGAGTTCATTCCCGATCGCGCGGTCCGGCTGATCGGCGTGGAGGCGGGCGGGCGCGGCACAGGCCTTGGCGAGCACGCGGCGCGCTTCAGCGGCGGATCGCCGGGCGTGTTGCAGGGCACGTTTTCCTATGTGCTGCAGGATGAGAACGGGCAGATCGAGGCGACTCATTCTGTTTCAGCGGGCCTGGACTATGCGTCGATTGGCCCTGAGCACGCGGCGCTGCACGACTCAGGGCGCGCGGAGTATGTGTCGCAAGACGACCAGGCCGCCTTGGACGCTGTGGTGAAGCTGGCGCGGACGGAGGGCATTTTGCCTGCATTGGAAAGCGCTCACGCGGTGGCCGAGGCCCTGCGCATTGCTCCCGCGATGCCTTTGCATGACATACTGGTGGTGAACGT
>JAJYBT010000367.1 GCA_021778875.1 Acidobacteriota bacterium
CAAACGGCGCGCTCCATGATGGTCCTGCTCCAGCAGGTCACGCGCAGCGGAACGGGCGCTGCCGCCGCGCAACTCAACCATCCCCTGGGCGGCAAGACAGGCACCACCAGCGACTTTACCGACGCCTGGTTCCTCGGCTTCTCGCCCTCGGTCACCTGCGGCGTCTGGGTCGGCTATGACAACCGCGAGTCGCTGGGCGAAAAGGAAACCGGCGCACGCGCCGCCCTGCCCATCTGGTTGACGTTCATGCGCGCCGCCATCGCCGGCAAAGACGATGAGCAGTTCCTGGCCAACCAGGACGATGCTGAGGAAGGGTCTTCAACCAAACCGCCCGCAGAGCCGGACGCAGCGTCACGCGCAATGCCCATGGGGCTGACCGCGCAGCATCTCTCAGGCGCGCAAATGCAGGGATCAGCGCTCAAACATCCGCTGCCAGCCGGAAGTACCGATTCGCCCGCGCCACGTCTTTGAATATCTGCTCCTTCAGCGCCTCGGGCGAGGGCCAGGTCATTTCCGGTCGCAGCCTGAACAGGAACTCAAGCTCCACCGGCGTCCCCTCATCCATGTCTACGGGCTCGAAGTCCAGAATGTGCGATTCGACGGCAAACGACGCTTCGCCAAACGTTGGCCGGTTGCCCACGTTCGTCACTGCCTTGAAGCATCGCCCGCCGACCGTCAGGCGCGTCACATAGACACCGAACGCGGGAAGCTGCCCGTCATATGCCGCCAGGTTCACCGTGGGCACCAGCAGCCGTGTGCCGATGCCTCGGCCACGGGCGGGCGTGGAGAGAACGGCAAACGGCCTGCCCAGCAACCAGCGCGCTCTACGCATGTCGCCCGCCGCCACCAGGTCACGCACCGCCGAGCTTGAAACCTCCAGACCATGCACGCGCACCGCCTCATGCACGTGGACGGCAAATCCGAACTCCGCGCCAAACTCCGCCAGCTCTTTTGTTCCTGCTTCGGCGCGGCGTCCAAAGCGGAAGTTGCCGCCCTCATGCAGCCCGCGCACGCCAAGGGCCTCCACCAGAACCTGGCGCACAAACTCCCGCGCCGGCAGACTGGCAAGCGCCGCATCGAACGGCAACACCAGCACGGCATCGATGCCCGTTAAAGCCAGCAGCCGCACGCGCTCCGCGATGGGCGTCAGCAGCCGCGGCGCCTGCGATGGCCGCAGATACTGGTCCGGGTGCGGGTCAAACGTGATAGCCACGGCCCGCGCGCCCGACGCCTGCGCCTCTGCTACCACGGCAGAGAGAATTTCCCGATGACCTGCGTGTACTCCATCAAAGTTGCCGATGGCGGCCACGCTCGGGCCAAATCCCGGCGGTACCTCGGCAAGCGACTGGTAAACCGGAATCATGCCGGCGGCGTGCTCGCTCATAGGCTCCTGGGCCCCAGTTTTACTGAAAACGTGAGATCGTCGTAAGCGAGCGCCATGCCCTCGGGCAGCGCGCGGTTGGTCGCGGCGTGGCCCAGGTCGTGGGCAATATGGGTGAACCATGTTTGCCGCGCGCCAATGCGCCGCGCCCACTCCACCGCCTGGTCCAGAGTGGCGTGGCTGGGGTGCGGCTTGTGGCGCAGAGCGGAAATGATCAGGCAGTCGATTCCCTCCAGCAAGGCAAAGCTCGACTCAGGAATTAAACTTACGTCGGTCAGATACGCAGCGTTGCCGAAACGAAAGCCGGAGACTGCCATCTCCCCGTGCAGTAACGGCACGCGGACAAATTCGACGCCATGCACCTCGGTCCGCTCTTCCAGAGGCTCGATCCGCACGCGGGCGCGGTTGGGATAAGTGGCATCCGGCGAAAAGGTGTAGTCGTAGATGCGCCGGAGCACTTCGGCTGTCTCCTGCGAGGCATACAGCGGAATCGCGCCGCCCTCGCGCGAGACGGTAAAGCTCAGCGGACGCAGATCGTCCAGTCCCAGGATGTGATCGGCATGGCTGTGTGTATAGAGGACTGCATCCACGCGCGTGAGCCCGCTGCGCAGCGCCTGCTCGCGAAAGTCCGGGCCGGTATCGATTACCACCACGCGCTCGCGCCCGGCCTGCTGCACGCGGAGCAGCAATGAAGGTCGCAGCCGCCGATCGCGCGGGTCCGTCGAGGTGCACACCGCGCAGCCGCATCCCACCGTCGGAACCCCCATCGAGGTTCCTGTCCCGAGAAGTGTCAACAGACCTTCCATCAGTTCTTCAGCGCTTGCCCGGCGGCGGGGGCTGCGGCGGCTGCATGCCCTGCAGAGTAATCATGCTGGTCAGCTCAAGAAATGCCATGCGCGCCTCAAAGAGCACCGTCTGCAGCGTCCGTTCCTCGTCCGCGGTCAGATTGCCCCTGGTCTTTTCCGCGAGCACGCCCATCAGGTCAATCGTCTGCCGCGCGCCCAGAATGTCCACCCTTGGCCGCTGACCCTCCTGCGTGCCGGCGCCCATCTGAATCATCGCCGAGAGGTACAACTGCTGCACAAGGTTCTCAAAGCCAATCGGCGGCTGCGCCCCGATGCCCGGATTCTGCGCGCGCACCAGGTCTTCGAGCCTTTGGGCTGAAGCATCGTATGCCGACTTCTGCTGGAGGCTTTCCTCGGCCGTGGGAGCGGGCGGCATCTCAAAATGCTCCTCTTCCGCCGCGGCAGCCTCCGGCGCCGGTTCATCCTTGCTCTCCGGCACAACCAATCGTGGACCAGCGCTTGTTGCCTCGGCCTCGGGAGCGGGCGTTTCCACGTGTTCCTTCTCTTCGTCCGCTTTGAACTTGCGGCGGTCAATCACTTCAAATTTCGGCGTATCGCTCATGGTTTCAGGTTCCCAGTCAATTCAGAATCAAAGATTCGGCGGCGAAGCCAGCACGCGGGCAGTGCCCGTGGCCTCTCCCGCGGTGTAGGTCAAAGCCTCAGTGCGCGCCTCGGCCTCGGCGCGCATCATGCCCAAAGCAAAAATGCGGCTGCCTGCCGCCAGCTTCAACTCGGCTGCGCTGGTAATCTTTCCCGCCACGGCGCCGTCGAGCATCAGTTCGGCGCCGGCATCCGGCACAGGCCCCTGCAGTTCGAGCTGGCGCAGATGGCGGTGTACGCTGCCCCGGGAGCGGATGCGTTCCACAATCTCCTGCCCCAGGTAGCAGCCCTTGCTGAAGTGCAGCGCGCGCATCTGCGCTGTCTCCTGCGGCAGGTCGCGCTCCGCCATGTCGATGCCGAACACGGGAATCCCCTCGGCAATCCGAAACGCCTCCAGCGCAGCCGCACCCACAAGAACTGCGCCTGCGGTAGAGAATGTCCGCCACAGGCGGATGACGCCGGCAACGGGCGTCCAAAGCTGATAGTGCGGAGCGAGTGCGCCGTAGCCGCGAAAAATCCGCAAATCCAGCCCGTTCCACTCCACCCGCGTGCAGGTCATGGGTTCTGATAGCGCCGGCAATCCCATCCGCTCCAGCACCTCATCGGCTTGGGGTCCGGCCAACCCCAGCGCCGTCTCCTCGGCGCCGGGCTCCATTCCTATCGGGACCAGTTCCACATCGTCCATGATGATGAAGTGTTCCAGGTGGGCAATGAGCCGCTCATACTGGTCAGCCGCAATCTCCAGGTTCAGGGAAGCATCCCCCGTGACCGCCTCTTGTTCGTGATGCGGGGGCTCTTGGCCTTCCCGCCACACGGTCAGGTCGCCCTGGATGCGTCCCTGGGCATTCAGAACCAGGTTCCACGCCCCGGTATTCGATTCCAGGTCATTCACCGTGTTGGTCACCATGCCGCTGAGCCAGCGAAAGCGGTCCTCGCCGCGGACAGCGACCCGTCGCATCCAGCCCAGGTCATGCACCGCCGCGCCCGCTGCCAGCGCCGCTGTTTCCGCTGCTGGCGCGTCCAACTCCAGTGGGGTGAGCGCGCCGTGGTACTCCACGAGCTTTGGCGGCCTGGCCGCCGACGCAAGCAGCGTAGCCAGCGCGGTGGCCGGCGTAGGTATCGCAATAACCGAATCGCTCATAAGAAAGCACTTTTGTGGTCCCGCGCACACTTTTCCTGCGCAAACGTCGCGCCGGACCGCATCCTGATTATAGCCTTGCAATTGGATGCCGGGCACGGCGTTGATGTTACCGAAATCACGAGGAGTCCGAATGAGCAGAAAGCCCGAATTGGCGGAACAAACCCGGCGCATGTGGATGCTCGCCCTGGCCCTGTGTCTGGGCCTTGCCGGAGCAGCGCTGGCGCCACCGGCCCTCATTGCCCAGCAGCCAGCCGGCGCAGCGCAGTCCCCGGCCGGGCCGCAGGTTCAGGCTCCGGCAGCCCCCTCGCCCGGACAGAAGTCCAGGACCGCGAACCACATCACACCCGAGCAGGCGCAGCAGCTCTTCGGGCTGGTCGACGATCTGCTCAAGTTCTCCTCGCAGGAGACGGGCCTGCCCATCAAGAACGCCATCAAGCGTCAGCTCACCACCCGCGCCGCCATCGAAAGCTACCTGAAAGAGAAGTTCAGCGAAGACGAAGACGCCAAACGCATGCAGCGCAGCGAGATCGTGCTGAAGAAATTTGGCATGCTGGACCGCGATTTC